>JAAZCS010000027.1 GCA_012513125.1 Treponema sp.
CACTTACATATAAATCGCTACCAGATTCTGAATCAATTAATAGCTCAACAGGTTTTCGTGCATAAATTTTGCTACAGTTAGTTGTAATAGAAGGTGTTGAGGGAGGTCTTTTATTAATATTGTAGCTTAATTTTTGTGAACCTTGATAAATTGAAGATGAAAATATTTCAACTTCAATATCATCTTTTATATGTTCACCACAAAATGCGTCTATCCCGATTTTTGGAAATAATTCTTTTGTAGAATTCTTTTCATCGGAGCTAATTTCTAAGGAATATACATCTTCGTCATCTGTATAAAAGACAACACTTCCATCATCATTAATCTTTTGTTTAACTTCTATTTTTGGAGGCAAAACAAAGAACTCAACTGGATTTCCCTGCTCATATGCTATGTTTTGCCAATAAATCATATGACTTTTTGACCGATCTATTTCAATTTCGTCTGGTTGACTCCAAAAGTCTGAATCTATTTTATAAATAAGATTTTTGTCTGTAAAAGTAATCTTATTCCAGTCTTCTATTACAAACGGAACATTTCGTCGCCCATAAGTGCCTGCAGATAAAGGAAATGTTTTCAAAACAAAAGACCATGTCTTATTATTCTTTTTATCTAAGAGAGTACAATTTATATAACGAGAAACAACATTCTCTGATGACAATTGAAGATTCTGACCCTTTAAAAATGAAAGATTCCCCTTTCCAAATGCATAATATAATTCCTGTGGAATTTCCAAGATTGAACTTGATGTGTAATTCACAATTCCTGTATCAAAAAAAGAAGAAATAAATTTTGAATATGTTTAATCCGTGGCTTTATCTAAATCTACAGAATAATCAATCGTCATTTGCTCTCTTGACGAAGAAGTGACCTTTGTTATTTTTAAGCTAACCTCTCCAACAACGTCAAGCAACACAGGACTATCATACGCAAATCCTGACTCTTCAGGATCTGCACCGCTTACTGAATAAAAGTAATCACCATCTGAAGGATTTTCAATTACAAGCATTTGCTTATTTCCCCATTTTCCTTGCACTGGACTAATTACAGAAATTTCTGCAAAAAGTTTTTCCTCAAACAATAGAGAAATAAATATTACTATTTGTAAAAGCTTTTTTCCTCGCATTCCTTTTCTCTTTCTAGAAATATCTTTTTAAGATTTCTTTTAATTCAGGATCTTCATTATAATAATTATCATTCAACTCTTTATCAGTTAACCCTACAAGTTCATGGCTTAAATAATGAATCCATAAATTATCTTCTGGTTTAGTTATTTCAAATTTTCTACACCAATAATCTGGTTGAATTGGAAGCTGTTCTTTTAAATATGTAAAATATTTATAATCATGCACAACAACTTTTATATCATCACGAGGGATTCCTCTGCTATTGATAAGTGTTTCTGTTAAACAGTTGATTGTTTTTCCTGTATCAAAAATATCGTCAACTAATAAAATCTTATCACCTGGTCTTAAATTTTCAGGAGGATAAGTCCATCCATCAATAAAAACTTTTGTATGTTTAGCAATATCTGAATAAGATCTAGCAACAACACCTGCATATAAAACTGGATGAAATTTTTCCTCTTTGCTCAAAATCTTAAAAAATTCACTAATAACGTTCGCCATGTAGGCGCCACCTCTAAGCGAGCAATAAATAACATCTGGAATGAAACCTTCTTTGTAAATTCTGTTTGCTAATTTAATAGCATTATTTCTAACAACATTGTATTCAAGAAATTCTTTTTTCATTTGTATAACCTTAACTAATTATAATTTATAAATAAAGATATTACAATTAAGTTTTATAACTCTTTTATAAAATCCTTTTCATAAATGCAACTAGAACACAATGAGTTAATATCGTCTTTTTCGTGGCTGACTAAAATTACAGTCTTTTCTTCATTTTGAACAAAAGATTTTATTTGGTTTTGAATCTTTTTTTTATATTCATCATCTAAAAAATGAAATGGCTCATCTAACAAAAGCACATCTGAAGGAAACAAAAAGGCTCGTGCTATTGAAACTCTTTGCCTTTCACCACCACTTAATTCACCAGGAAATTTATTCTCTTTACCATGAAGTCCCATAAATAAGATAATTTCTTCACACTTTTGCTTTATTTCTTGATTTGTAAAATGTTTTTCCATAGGGATGCTGATATTCTTTTCTATACTAATACTTGGCAATAATCTTTGATCTTGAAAAACATATGATATCTGATGAATTTTATTGTCGAAAAATGTTAGTTTTCCTTGTATTTCTATTCTTTCATCATTCTTCAGTAAACCAGATAACCAGTCTAACAATGTTGTTTTTCCACATCCAGATTTTCCAAAAACACCACATATGGAATTCTTTGCAATATCTGTTGAGAAATTTTTGAAAATATCCTTATTGTTTCTAGTAATTGATAAGTTAGTAATTTGAATAAAATCCACGCTCTTCATTCCTTTTTCCAGTAAACAAATTTAGAAATACTGAAAAAGTTTTTTCTAATATACAACTTATCAAAATTAAAATTATAGTGAGAGCAAATACGGTCGCTGTTTCAAGATGAACTTGCGAATTTTCCAATAAAAATCCAATTGAATTTTTGGGAAGACAAAGTACTTCTCCCGCTACAACTACTTTCCAAGTTAATCCCCATGAAGATAACAAACCACTAAAAATGAATGGTTTTACAGATGGTAATGTTACATATTTAAATGTTTGGATTTTGGATAATTTATATATTTTTGCCACATCCAACTCTTTTTTATCGATTTTAGAAAAACCAGTGCAAACCGAAGTAACTATTATAGGAAGAGACATCAAAACTGAAACAAAAACAGGAACTGAATTTGATGTAAAAATAAACATTGCCATCAAAATAATGCTAACAACAGGAGTTATTCTGATAATTGAAAGAGGAATTGAAAAAAATGATTTCAAATTAGAATAATAACCACATAAAAAACCAAGAATTTGACCAAGAAAGAACGATATAAAAAAAGAAATAAAAGCCCTTTTCATTGTAAAAAAAACACTAACATAAAAGCTTTTTAGAAATAGAAGTTTCTTCATAGAAAATAAGACATCTTTAGGACATGGAAGAATTAATGGTGATTTAATCCACACTGAAAAAATATACCATAACAGAATCATTATTATTATTGACGATGATTTAATTAGCAAATCCTTGTTTTTCATTTTTTACCAATTTAAATAAAAACTACTGTCTGGCAATTTTCCACCAATTGAATTTTCATCATTTTGTAAAAATATCTTCAAAAGGTGTTCTATTTCTTCTTTTGAATCACTGGATTTTCTAAAGACATAGTTTGATTTTGGAATAGAATGCTCTACAATATTTGAATCTAATCCCAGTTGTAATTTTTCACACAAGAGGCCAGCTTCTTTTGGATTTTCTTGAACCCAATCAGAAGAAGTCTCATAATTTTTAAGAAAATCTTTAACCTTTTCTGGACAATTTATCGCAAATTCACTTCGAACGACGATGGCTGTTAGTGGATAAAAAGATGTTGTTTTAGTTATTTTTTCAAATTCATCTTGTAAATCTATTGAATAGTAAACTTCATTAGATTTTGATGTGGCGATTGTAGAATAAGGTTCTGGAAGGATTACATATTTTATTTTATCAGATAATAGAAGCGGAACAATTGATGCTGTTGGTATTGAAAAATCTAAAAAAACTCCATTTTTTTCGTCTATTGCAATATTATTTTCTGTTAAGAGATACTTAATAAAATATTCAGGGGTTGCTCCTTTTCCGGCAGTAACAACAGTTTTATTTTTCAAATCAGATAAATTTTTAATTTTTTTGTCTTTTGTAATTAATGATAAATTTCCACCACCACAAATAACAGCACAAAGTAATTTTTTATTAGAAGAATTGAAAACTTTTGCCGCAATATTTAATGGCATAAACCCAATATCAATTTCATCTTTTAACATTTTTGGTAAGAAATTTTGAGGAGAAGCAAACGTTTCATATTTATAATCACTTTCTTTTGCATCCATCATTTTTACAATAGGAATGCAACTCGGACCAATAAGAACGCCGACATTAATCGCTTGTGAAAATAATGAACAATTTATAATAAATAGTGTCAAAATTAAAACAAATACTTTTTTCAAGCTTCTACTCCTTATATTATTTCATAACTTTTTTGTATTCTTCTGCAATTGATTTAATTCCATATTCTATTTCATCTTCAGGACGAGCATAATTCAACCGTAAACATTTTGAATAATGAGGATGATCTTTTATATTCACATCTTTATTTACAGAATCGCCAAAGAAAAAATATTCCCCGGGCATTACAAATATACCTTTTGCTTTCAGAACTTGGTAAAACATCAATGTTGTAATTTTTAGAGACGGAAGTAACAACCAAATAAAAATTGAGCCTTCGCTTTTGTGGATTTTATAATCTGTACCAGCAAAATATTGATGAATAAATTCTTGAGTTTTCTTAGATTTTTCTAAATAGAATGGACGTACAGAATTTTCTGCAACAGAAATCAACTCACCACTTTTTATCAAATTCTGTGCAAGTGCCTGCCCTATACTACCACTTGCCAATGCAGCAATTGCATTTATGCGTGATATATTTTTAATAATTGATTTTTCACCAATAATAATTCCTGTTCTAACAGAAGGCAAACCTATTTTTGACAAGCTCATGGATAAAACGACGTTTTCATCCCAATACGGTTCAGCATTGTCTGTAAAAATAATATTCGGCCAAGGAAGACCGTAAGCATTATCAATAAATAACGGAATCCCATATTTTTTTGATAGCATTGATAATTTTGCAATTTCAGAATCAGTTAACACATTTCCAGAAGGATTTGTTGGTCTTGTAACACAAATTGCTCCATTATCATCATGTGATGACAAATAATCTTCTAGAATTTTGAAATTAACGTGATATTTAAAAGTATTATCATCATCAATTGTAAATTCAGAAGGAATTCCAACTATTGTATGATTCTCTATACATTGGTCTGCATAACCTGTATATTCTGGCATTAAAGGAAAAATTATCTTCTTTGTTTTATTTACACCATTGCAAGATGTTTTTCCACTGAACATGTTAAACAAATAGAAAAAAGCACTTTGACTTCCATTTGTAATTGCTATATTTTCCCTTGATATTTTCCAATTGTATTTTTTTGATAAATATGAAGCAACGGCATCAATAAAAGATAATTTTCCTTGCGGTGCATCATATCTACCGATTAAATTTTCAAATTCGTCTGGAATTGATAAAATCTTGTCCATTTGCAAACGGTACATTTTTTCAACATCAGGAATTCTTGCAGGATTTCCTCCGCCCATCTGAACAATTCGACAATTTTTTGGGAAAGGTTTTCCAAGATCATCCATTAATTGATTAATTCCTGATGGACCACATAATTTTTGACCAAAGTCACTCAATGATAAATCTAACATATTGGGTTAATATACTAACTGTTTTTATC
>JAAZCS010000330.1 GCA_012513125.1 Treponema sp.
CAGTTAATACGAGGTAAATAGCACGGGTCATGACGAAAGAAATGATAGTTGACCAGTTAATATTGCGCCACCATTCTATAAAGAGATTGGAAGTTTCTACAACCGAATCAACGGTTTCGCCAATGGGGTTTTCTGTTGAAACAACAAGTAGCTTCATTTTCATTCATCCTTTTTTTTATAATTACTTTTAAAGAGTATCATGATTTTAAGGAATCGTCAAAGATGAGAAATTCTTTTCTAATAAGGGTTTTGAATGGCGCAATGCAGATACTTATGTTATTATTTTATTAACAAAACGTTTTCATGAAAGGTCCTAGTTTATTCCATTCATTGATGACGTAATAAAGATAAAGGAGTGTTAATGGATATGAGTTGGGTTGAAATAGCAGCGCTAATTGCAGCAATCGCTTTCGCTGCACTCGTAATATTTTTGATTATCGCTATCCGAAAAGCAACAGAAATTCTTAATGATGTTTCTAAGATTGCTGAGGAAGCGAACAACAGTATTACTGTGATAACAAAAGACGTTGATCATCTAGCAATTGAAGTAGAAGGCTTATTGAATAAGGCGAATACTTTAGTAGATGATGTAAACGGAAAAATTAGTAAGACTGATCCATTATTTACAGCGATAGGAGATATTGGAGTATCTGTTTCGGAAGTCAATCAATCTACCCGCGATTTAGCACACTCGATTACGGGAAAAGCGGTCAAGAAAAGTAAAAGTTCAACTATTGGTAAAATAGGGAAAACAGCTACTGCTCTAAATCGTCGTAGAAAAGAGAAAAAAGATTTACAAAATACAGATATAACTATTTATTAAAAAGATAATATAAAAGGAGAGATTTTATAATGAGTAAAAAAGATGGCGGATTTGTAATGGGAGCAATTATCGGAGGAGCGGCTGCAGCAATTACAGCACTACTATTTGCACCTAAATCAGGTAAAGAGTTACGTGAAGACATTTCTAATGAATTCGACGATATCATGGATACTGTTTATGACTACAAAGATATCGCAACTGAAAAAGGTAGCGAAATAGTAGAAGTTGCAAAAGATGCAACAGAAGACATTAAGGTAAACCTTAAAGATACTTCAGAGCAACTAAAATCACAATATGCACAATCTAAAGAAAAAATGTCTAAAGATTTAGAGTCTGCAAAAGCAGACGTTAATGAAGCTGTTAAAGATGCAAAAGATAGCGCTTCTGATGCAAAAAAAGTGGCAGATGATGTTGCTGAAGAAACAAAAAAAGAAGTAAAAAAAGAAGCAAATAACCATATGAATAACAATAATTCAAACAAACCAAATACAGATACAAACAAAAAATAATAGTTAGAATAAAAAACCTCAAAATCACTTAGATGATTTTGAGGTTTTTTTCATTTTGATTCCTTTATAAAATTTTGATAGGCATCAATGGTAGTTGGAAAAAACGTGAAAGAATGGAAACCGCTATCGTCTAAGTAACCACAATCTTCAATCCGTACACCAATATTTCCGGGAATATAAATTCCTGGCTCAATAGAAAAACACATGCTATCAATTAAGGCCAGTTGGTTTCCTTCCATGATAGAAGGAAATTCATGAACACTTTGACCAATACCGTGTCCTAAGCGATGATTGAAGTAAGGCCCATATCCTTTTTGGTTGATAATACGACGTGCGATTGTATCGAGTTCAGATGCTGTCATATTAATTTTGGCTTGATCCATCGCTGTATCGTGTGCATTTAGAACGGTTTGATAGACATCTTTTTGCTCGCTTGTTGGTTGATCGCCAAAAAACAGTGTCCGGGTTGTGTCACTTGCATACCCTTCATAAATAACACCTAAATCAAACAAGACGAATTGGTCCTCTTTCAG
>JAAZCS010000331.1 GCA_012513125.1 Treponema sp.
GAGCTGAGAGGTTCAAGTCCGGTTCTGTGAGAGGCTTAGGGGGAAGTTCCCTTTGCCTACTCGACCATGTGGGCGTTGCCACCAATTGAAGAAAAAACTCTCAATCCGTTCGAAGAGAAAATTAAATAAAAAGTACTAAATTTGATAAAGAATGTTTGAAAATTAACTGAAGTAATATATCTAAACAGACAAGAAGATTTATAATGATTGACAAACAGAAACAATATTAAATCTTTACTCAAAAAACTTATAAAGCTGAAAGTTAAAGATAGAATTCAAACTACGAAACAATTTTGATAAACAACTAAAACAAATATTTATTTCAATTAGTCAAAAATAAAAAATGACTGAAGAACAAAATAATAACGAAGAGCTTAAAGAAATTAACTTTTGTCCGACTTGCAATTCAATGGTCGAAACTACAATCATTCATACATACAATTCAGAAAATAATATGGATGAATCTTTACATGGAAATATTACAGAAGTCTTATTAAGTAAATGTCTAAACTGCCAAAATCCACTTTTAAAGAAAAGATACTTTCAAATCTTTGGTGGTGAATATTACCTACAAAATGAATTACAACTTTTCCCTAACACAGAGAACAAAGCAATTAAAAACTGTCCTGAAATTGTAATTAAACCATATAAAGAAGCTCTTAAATGTTATCGAGCTCATGCATATGATGCCTGTGTCATAATGTGTAGAAAAGGGATAGAAGCGATTTGTATTGACAAAGGAGAAATCAAAGGAGCACTTGCATAAAGACTGGAAAACTTCCATTCTAAAGAAATCTTAGAACATACATTTTATAAATGGGCAAATGAATTAAGAATAATCGGAAATGATGGTGCACACTCACATGACCAAATTGTCGAACAACAAGATGCAGAAGAAGTAATTGAGTTTTTTGATGCACTTATCACTTATATATACCATTTAGTTAACCAGTATGACGAATTAATTGAACGACGAAAAAAATAAAACTGGTGGCAACATGCGGTCATATTTCAGGCGGCGGAAATTTTCAAACAATTAGTATCTTGCTTCAAAGCAAGTTCTTAACGGCTGGAAAGTCTCAAGTTCCTTTCGCCGCCCGAAAAATATACCGCTGAACGTTGGGTGCAACTGTGGAATGACCTTCACCGGCATTACCAAAGTAATAAAAAATCTAAATTTATTAAAAATGAAAACAGTATTTAAAACATTTATGAGGGTTATATTTTTATCTTCTTTCATTTTTACCTCTTGTAATAAAGCAAGTAATGAAAGCGAAATCTCAAATCTAAAAAAAGAAAATGATTCTTTAAAACAAGTTCTAAATGCAACCAAAGAAAAAACTGAAGAAAAAACAGCTGAATTGGATTTTCTAAAAACTGCAAATGGAAAATACACATGGGATATTAAACTCTTTGAGAACGAAAGTTTTAAGAAAAGATTATCAAAACTTATTGGAAGCGAGAATTTTACATTCTTAATAGATTATTGGAATGTTGAAAGTCCAATGTCCTTTAGTGGAAATATATTTATTGCTGAAGGTTGTCAACAACATAACTGCAACATGACAAATTTTATTATTGTATATGATTTTACAAATAATGTTATGTATGTGGGGATGAGAAAAGAAGGAGAAGTTAAAACATTCTCTGAAGATGCTGGAGACTCCCCTAAAGTTATTGAATGGAGAGGTTGGAAATAAATATTCTGAAATACTATAAATATGAGAAATACTATTCGAACGATTATTCAAAATCAGATTCCCAAAAATTGTGTATTTGATGCTCATTCTATTATTGAGTTTTTAATTCAGAATCAGAGTGATATTTACTTATCTTCACATCAAAACAATTGGACAACTGAATATTATCATAGTGAAATAAGTAAAACAATAGCTAGTTTTGAAGGTCTTCTCATAAATCGAGTTGGAAATTGTTGGTCTTTGAATATTCACAAGAAGTTTACTGAAAATATTTGTTGGGTTAATCTACAATAACTTTCTAGTTGAAATTTAAAACTATAATTAAAATGGAAAATAATCAAGAAACATCAAATTCAAAAAAGAAATCTTATACAGGATGGATTTTATTTGTGATAATTGTCATTGGAATTACATTGCCATTTCATTATCTCCCAGAACGCTTAATGGTCTTTCCAAAAAATGAATTAACTTTTAGTAATACTATCATTTGGGAAGAAGATGTGGATAAGTTAATTGAGCTATATAATAATGCAAGTTTTTTTGAAAAACAAACAATAAGACAAGAACCTTTAGTGCGTAAACTAATGGAAAAAGGTATTATTATTAGTGAGACTGACAAATAAAACACCAGCACCCAATCGAATAGCCCGCCCTGCCAGCAGGCGCTGACAGGGAGAGGCTTTCACACCACTGTACGTAC
>JAAZCS010000332.1 GCA_012513125.1 Treponema sp.
ATTCATACCTTGTTGGAGGTGCTGTTCGCGATATTTTTCTGAATAAAAAGCCTTCTGATTGGGATTTAACAACAAATGCAACGCCAGAACAAGTAATTAAACTGTTCAAAAATGTCATACCAACCGGAATTGCTCATGGAACAGTAACGGTTCATTTTATGGGAAAAGAGATAGAGGTTACAACATTTAGAACAGAATCAGAATATAGTGATGGAAGACATCCTGATTGTGTAAATTATACATCCTGTATAGATGATGATTTATCTAGAAGAGATTTTACAATGAATGCTATAGCTGTAAATTTGAAAACTGGCAAAATAATCGATTTATTTAATGGCAAAAAAGATATTAAAAAAAAGATAATCAGAACTGTCGGAAATCCGCATGAAAGGTTTTTGGAAGATTGTTTACGACCTGTTAGGGCAATTAGATTTTCATGCCAATTAAATTTTAGTATAGAAAAGTATACATATTTAGAAATATTCAAGAAAGAAGTGTTACAAAAGGTTTCTTCTATTTCTGTAGAACGATTCCGTGATGAATTTGTAAAAATTCTTGAATCAAACGTTCCTTCTATAGGGCTAAAAAAGATGGAAGAATGTGGAATCATGAAAATTTTTCTTAATGATTTTCTTATCTGTAGAAATTGCATTCAGGGTGATTTTCGGGGATTTCATAAATTTGATGTTTTAGACCACTTGTTCTATGCCTGTGATGGAGCTCCAAAAGATAAATTAAATGTTAGATTAGCAGCTTTATTTCACGATATAGGAAAGCCAACTGTAAAAAAAATTGAAAAAACAGACGATGGCGATAAATTCACATTTTATAATCATGAAATTGAAAGTGAAAAAATTGCCAGACGTGTTTTAGTCTCACTAAAATTCCCTAATTCAATTGTTGATGATGTATGCCATCTTGTAAAGCTTCATATGTTTCATTACGAGTGTAATTGGACTGATGCTGCTGTACGAAGGTTTATTATTAAGGCAAGACCTGAATGTATTGATGATTTATTTGATTTAAGATTAGCTGATATTTATGGAATGAATAATGTTAAGACTATTTGCAATTCCACTGTGTCTAATAATTTACTTGAGTTTAGAGATAGAATTGATGCTTTAATTAAAAAGAATTCTGCATTGTGTCTAAAAGATTTAAAAATTAATGGCAATGATTTAATGCAAATCGGTATAGGTCCTGGTAAAATTATTGGTATTGTTTTGAATGAATTATTCAATGTTGTAATTGAAGATCCGAATGAAAACGAGCATGAAAAGTTAATGAAATTGGCAGAAAATTTCTATAATCAAAACTATAAAAAATAAAGAGCCTTGATTTTTTGTTCAAAGCTCCTTACCTTTTTCAAAATGATTAAATCTCCATGTTCATAGCGGCTCTAACCTCGTTGAGGGTTTTTATGCCTATTTCTCGTGCTTTATTTGCACCATCTAAAAGAACTTTCCGTATATAGTCAGGATTTGATTCAAGTTGCTTTCTTTTTGTTCGTAAAGGTTTTAGTTCTTCATTTAGAGCTTCTGTTAATG
>JAAZCS010000333.1 GCA_012513125.1 Treponema sp.
AATTGTGTATAAAATAAAAGTGCTTAAAACAAATCGTTTTTTCTTGAATTTGTCGCCCAATAATCCAATTATCACATAAGACGAAATGGCACAAACCATCTCTATCGTTGAAAGCGTGCCAAAAAGAGTGGCTGAAATCTTTGCTCCTTTGTCGTATTCCATTGCCCATATTGCAATATAAGCATACGGAATTTGAGAGCAGAATTTTGCAAGAATATCAGAAACAAGCAGAACTTGCATATCGTGAGGGAATTGCCATGGAAGAATTTTTGGAAAACCTTCATGTTCTTTCTTTTCTGTCACTTCATTTTTTAACGAAACTTGTTGAATGATTATTCCCAAAAGTCCACAAAGTGTTGCAAGTATAAAAGAAATTCTAATTCCGGTTCTTAATCCCAGTTTATCAATTAATAAACCACCTAAAAGTGGACCTAAAGCCATTGGAACTCTTTTTATAAGAGAATGAATTGAAATGCCGAATACTTGTTTGTTTTTTGGAATTTCGTTTCGGATTAAATCCATGTAGGCTGGCATTGATAAACTTGACCATGATAAAAAGAAAACAGAGCCTATGATGACTGGAATCCAGCCTGGAAAAATGATTACAATTATGTAGCCAATCATTGCGAAAAGATTGAAATATAAAAGTGATTTTTTGTAGCCAATTTTACTTGAAATCCATCCTCCAGGAAATGAATAGATTGCAGAAAGGAAATTATCAAGTGCATTTAAAATTGAAGGGGCTATTAGTGAAGCTCCACAGGCAACAAGATACACTGGTAAAAATCTTTCACCAATTCTTTCGCCAAGACCAACTAAAATAACAGTAAAAATAATACTTGCTGTTCCAGAGATAAATCCATTTAAAGGACCTATTTTTTTTAGGGAATTTGATTTTTCTGATGATTTTGATTCAATTAATTCATCCGTTTTTTTTGAAGAAGACATAGATGTAGAGTACAATTCTTGTATATTAGTTTCAATAATTTTAACTGTTTTCATATGAAAAAAAATTATTGTGTTAATAAGTAAAAATGATAATATTAATTATTAATATTTCAGAGGTAATTTATGAATTCACTAAAAATAGCAGCTATCTTTTCTAATCATTGTGTTTTGCAACGAGAAAAACCAATTTGTGTTTTTGGAGAATGTGCTGAAAATTTGCTTGTTGAAGCGTCGCTATTAAATTCTAGAGACGAAATTATTAGTAAAAATGAAAGTTTTGCTTTTAATGGTCAATGGAAGATTTATTTGCCTTCTGTTTCTGCCCAGCAAGATTGCAAATTAAAAATTGTTTGTGAAAATAAGAGGGTTGAATTTAGTGATATTTCAATTGGAGAAGTTTGGCTTGCCGGTGGACAATCAAACATGGAATTTGAATTAGGCAATTGCACTGAAGGAAATGTTGAATTATCAATAAAAGAAGACCCTAATGTTCGATTTTATTATACTCAAAAAAAATCTTGGAAAGATGAAAAATTTTATGAAAGTGAAAGAAATACTTCTTGGCAAGTTTGGGGCAGTGAATGGACAAAAGCTTGGTCTGCGGTTGGATACTTATATGCAAAAAAACTTGCAGCTGAATTAGGTGTTGTAGTTGGTGTAATCGGTTGCAATTGGGGCGGAACTTCTGCAAGTGCCTGGATTGATAAATCTCGATTGGAAAAAGATGAAGATTTAAGAACATATTTAGATGAATATGAAGAGGCTGAAAGAGGAAAAACAATAGAACAGCAATTAAAAGAGTATGATGATTATGAAGTGAAACAGGCAATTTGGCAGAAAAAGTGTGATGCAATTTATAAAGAAAATCCTCAAGCTGAATGGAATGATGTTCAAAATCAAATTGGGCAGTGTCCTTGGCCAGGTCCTAAATGTTGCAAGAATCCTTATCGTCCAAATGGATTGTATGAATGCATGTTACAAAGGGTTATTCCTTATACTCTAAAAGGCTTTATTTACTATCAAGGTGAAAGTGATGATCATAAGCCGTCTTCATATTATAAGCTTTTTTCATCGTTAATCGATCAATGGAGAACAGATTGGAATGATGAGTCGCTTCCGTTCCTTTTTGTGCAACTTCCAATGCACCGGTTTAAGCAGGATAAAGATTTAAAGAATTGGTGTCTTATTCGGGAAGCACAACTAAAAGTATAATGAGCCCAGAAATTAAGACACATATTTTATAGAAATACAGTGGACTGACCTTCTTGAGAAAAATAGAAAAGGAGG
>JAAZCS010000028.1 GCA_012513125.1 Treponema sp.
TCATCATACTCGATAGGAGTATGCAAACTATTTACAAATCTATCCCTAAGCTCAAAACCTTCTGCTGAAGTCCATTCTTGCAAAGAATAAATTTTTTCATTATCTACTTCAACATGATTTACTTTTTCAATAATAGTATTTTTTTCAGCATCAACAGCATACTGTTTAGTCTGATCATCAAGAGATGCAATAATATCATTTAAAAGTTCATCAGTTAATGAAAATACCATATTTTATTTTGGCAAATCAGAACGATTTTGAATCTTTGCGCTTATAAGCCCGTATTCAACCGCTTCCGAACAATCCAACCAGTGGTCTCTATCTGTATCTTTTGTAACTTGTTCTAAAGGAGTTCCTGTTTCATCGGCTATAATCTTATTCAACAAAGCATGTGTTTTTTCCAATTCTCTTGCATGAATTTGAATATCTGTAGCAACACCACCAATTCCACTCATTGGTTGATGTATTAAATAACGACTATTTGGCAAACCAACTCTCTTTTCTTTTGGCACAGAAAGAAGAATTATTGTGGCTGCACTTGCAATTAAACCCATTCCAATTAATACAACTGGAGCTTTGATAAATCTAATCATATCAAAAATAGCAAATCCTGCATCAACATCACCACCAGGTGAATCTATATACATATAAATCGTCTTTTTTGCATCATCAGCTTCTAGAACCAACAACTGTCTAACAATTTTTTCCGCCAAATCTTTGTTGATTTCGCCTGAAAGAATAATCTGCCTTGTTTTCAAAAACTTTTCAGTTAAAGGATCGGGCATTTCTGGTGTTTTTTTAGTTTCATCTTCATCATTAAAAATAGGAGACTCATAAATTGATTTCATTCTTACTCCAAAATCACTTAAATATATAACTTTAATATAGCGAAAGAACAGCCATTTTTCAAGCCGAATAATCCTTCAACACCTCTTAATCAAACGAAAACGATTTCGCTTGATTAAAACTTTGTCTGTCACTACAATTATATGGTAAGATTTGGGAGTTTTTAGTGATAACATTAAAAGATGTCGCAAAAGAATGCAATGTTTCATTTTCAACAGTTAGCAAGGCTCTAAAAAATAGTTCAGAAATCAGTCCTGAAACGATTAGACAAATTCAAAAAAAAGCAACTGAAATGGGTTATCATCCAAACATAGCTGCAAGAACGCTTCGGACAAACAAAGCTTTTGATATTGGCGTCATCTTTGAAGATAAAACTGGAAGCGGTCTTCAACATCAATATTTTGCAAAAATCATCAGTGGATTGCAAAAAACAGCACAAAAATACGGATACGAAATTACTTTTACAGGGCGAACAACTCCATCCGATTCTTTTTTTGACTATTATAATCATATTAAATCAAGAAATTTTGATGGCGTTACAATTTTATCAGCAGATTTCACAAAAAAAGATATTCAAAAATTAGTTCACAGCGAAATTCCCACTGTTACACTTGATTATTTTTATGATAGAAATCACACGTATATTATGAGCGATAACGACAAAGGAATGCGAGAACTTGTTGAATATGCAATCTCCATGGGACATAAAAAAATAGCACTAATTCACGGTGAAAATACTTTCGTTACAAAAGAAAGAACAAACATTTTTTTAGAAATAATTAAAGACCACGGAATTTCAATTCCAAGCGAATATTTAGTTGAAGCAATGTATCACGACCCAAAAGCGAGTGAAATAGCAACAAAATACTTGCTATCTCTTGATGATAAACCAACTTGCATTTTCTATCCTGATGATTATTCTGCCCTTGGAGGCATACAAGTTCTAAACAAATTGAATCTGACTCCAGGAAAAGACATCAGTATTGCAGGATATGACGGAATTATGTTGACATCTCTTTTAGTTCCTCCTCTTACAACTTATGAACAAGATGGCGAAACAATCGGAAAATTAATGGTCGAAAATTTGATTAACAAGATTGAAAATAATAATGATGTTAATTGCCAAAGAATTTTAGTTACAGGACACCTTTTAAAAGGCGGAAGTATAGCTAAAATATAAGTTTTTATGTAGAATGATTGTTCAAAGAGGTAATTCTATGGACAAAAAAATTGCAAATAACTACGGAAGTTTTGACTTAACTTTTGTAAAAGGAAAAGGTTCAACACTTTATTCTGAAGATGGCAAAAAATACATCGATTTTATTTCAGGTATAGGCGTAAATTGCCTTGGTCATAATTACCGTCCATTAGTAAAAGCTATTTCAAATCAAGTAAAAAAAGAAATTCATATATCAAATTATTATTTTTCTGACATAGGCAAAACTTTTGCTGATGAATTATTACAAATAACAGATTTTTCAGGAGCTTTTTTAGGCAATTCTGGAGCAGAAGCAAATGAAGCAGCAATTAAATTGGCAAGGAAATATGGACAGCAAAATGGTGGCGAAAAACGAAAAACAATTGTTACACTTGAACAGTCATTTCACGGAAGAACACTTGCCACTTTAACAGCTACAGGGCAGCAAAAATTTCATCCTGACAGCTTTGCACCATACCCACAAGGATTTAAGACTATAAAACCAAATGATTACGAATCTTTGAATAATGCATTTGATGAAACAACTGCCGCACTTTTTGTAGAATGTATTCAGGGTGAAGGCGGTGTTAATTTAATTGACAAAGAATGGATAAAAAAAGCAAGCGAGCTGGCAAGAAAAGCCGGAGCCATTGTTATGACTGATGAAGTTCAAACTGGCGTTTCTAGAACAGGAACTTTCCTTGCAAGTGATTATCTGGATTTTAATCCTGATGTTGTTACATTGGCAAAAGGAATTGCAGGTGGCGTTCCGATGGGAGTATGTCTTTACAGAGGAAAAGCAGCAAATGTTTTTGTTGCCGGTGACCATCAATCAACATTTGGCGGAAACCCTTTAGCATGTGCCGCTGGACATGTTGTTCTTAATACTGTTACTGATGCTGATTTTTTAAATAGAGTTTGCTATGCCGGAGACTATATCAGAGGCAGAATTTCTAGTTGGAATCTTCCAATTGTAAAAGATGTAAGAGGACGAGGTTTGATGATTGGAACTCAAATTGATTCTTCAATAAAACCTTTTGACATTGAAGTAAAATGCCTTGAAAAAGGATTATGCACAACTACAGCCGGAAGTGATGTAGTAAGATTTCTTCCACCTCTAAATATTAGTGACGATGAAATTGAACAAGGATTAGCCATTTATCAAGAAGTATTGCAATCCTTTTGTAAATAAACATAGAATCTTTTAGTACATTCAGAAATTTTTTATTTAAAAGTAATAATGATATGAAATTTAAGAAATTCTATTTATTTTTAATCTTACTTAATGTAACATCTCTTTTTGCCAACGTTCTTAATCATCCAAGGAAAATTAATGTAATTTCAACAGAATATTTTGACATTATTTTTCCATCTGAATGCACTTTTTTTGCAGATCTTGTTTCGGAACATGCTGATTCATTCTATTTAGATGCTTGTGAAAAATTAAACGCCTCTGAAAAGTTCAGACTTCCAATTGTGATTTCGCCTGATTCTGATGTGTTATCTGTTGAATACGCCCCTTCTCCATATAATAGAATTGTTATTTACAGTTCTCTGCCTAAAAAAGACATAACATTTTATGAAGACGATCTTCTGTCTTTGTTAAATAAAGAAATTGTCATCATGACGGCTCGTACAAAACGAGATAAAAATCTGAAATTTATTGCAAATATCGTTGGTGGTGATTTGTTACAGCCTTCATATATTTTAAATGCACCTTATTCATTTGTTGAAGGAATTAATTTTGTTTCAGATGATGATAAAGAAAAGCCATTATTAAAAGATAAATATTCACTGCAACTTTTGGCACAAGCTAAATCAGAAAAAAAGTTTCCATCTTGGTTTCAAATGTCTGGATCTAGGGATATTTATCCAAAAAATGATTTAAGCATTGCTGCAATGTCTGGGTTTTCAGCATATATTCAACAAAGATGGGGATTTTCAAAATATATTGATTTATGGAATGAATTTGAAAGTTTTCATCCAATAAAATTGTTTAAAGGCACTTTCGAAAAAAACTATGGAATTTCATTAAAACAAGCTTGGGCAGATTTTGAAGAGTCAATTCCCTTGCCAACTGACTTAATCGACGAAGAAGAGCTTGATACTATTTCAGAAAAAATGCTCTCTTTTGATAAAGACGGTCTTTATGAACATCTAATCAGTACACCCTACGGATTTGTTTGGTTTGATAATCTAAAACATGAAGTTTCACTTTTTTCTGATAACAATCTTATTTCAAACACAAGGACATTTCTGTTTTTTGCTTCTGATGTTACATCCCTAAATTCTTCACCTGACGGCAGATTTTTGATTGTATCTTTTTCTAGAACATCAAACCGAAATAATTTAATGGAAGATTGTATTCTTATCTTTGATTTAAAACGACTTGTTTTTTTGGAAGAATCATACCCATTAAGAAGTGCATGCATTCTTGAAACTAATGACCAATTTTATGCAATAGCGGGAATAAATATAAAGGATACTCTGGCTGAGTTACAAATAATTCCTTCTTCAGAAATCAACGAAATTTTGGCAGATGAAAGAGAAATTGACTATTCTTCTTCAAAAAAAATTATTTATTCAAAAATATTCAACTACTCGCAAACACCTTACTCATTATGTTCAATGAATACAAATGAACTTTCTTATTTACTTAATTCAGATAATAAAACATATTTTTGCAGTTTTGATATACAAACAAATAAAGAAAAGATTTTTGAAGTAAAAGATTCATCGGGTAATAATATTACGCTTTATAATCTTCATAGAAGTCATACTCATTTGAACAGCATAAATAATGAGAATTTATCAGAATTTGTATACACATTTCAATTCTTTGATAATTCAGACATATCATTTATAAAAACTGGAATAATTACTATTGATGAGGATTTTAATCCTGTAAAAGTTCTACTACAAGATAAAAATGTATCAGGTGGAATTATCAGCTTGGCATTTGACAAAAATTCAGTTTTATTTTCAACAAGAAGATTTGAACATGATGAATTACGACGAATATCATTAGATAATTTATCTTTTATAAATGGAAATATAATTAAAAGTGAAGAAAAAATAATAAAGGAACCTTCTGTTATTCCAGAATTCCAAATTACAAACACTAACAACAAAAAAATTACAAAACTTAATCAATATTTCGTAAAAAAGTACACAGTTCTTCCATATTTATTTCACATAAGTGCAATACCTTTGATTTCCATTCTTGATTATTCTGATGAAAAATATGTAATCCAACCGGGAATAGGCATTTCTTTTGTGACACAAAATGATCCGTTATTAAACAATAAAATTACATTCACTGCAAAATACAATTTTACAAACCCTATAGAAAATATTGATATCATTTCTTCAACAAACGATTTTGATTCTATTCTGTATTTGTCCTATTCATTTGCAGAAAGTCTTACAAAACTTTTTTTTCTAACTGGGCAAAAAACACTTTCTATTGATATTAAAAACAAATCAACACCTGTCGATATTGATCTCAATTCTATTGTTGATTTTTATGACAATGGACAGTATCAAATAAAAATAAACACAAGCACAAATTGGGCTGTTCCATTAGGGATGACGTTTAAACACTTAAATCTTGGTTTAAAAAGTGAATTAAGAGCTTCTTCTATTTATTATGACTATTCAACAAATACCTCATTGCTATTCAAATTTAATTATCCTTCAATTTTTGAATCCTATAGAACAATTAAACTATCATTCAATGGAGTTTTTTCAAATATCCATCAATATGGAATTTCACCTTATGAAAAAAGAGGTTTTTCCTTTGGTTTGAACATTTATTCACTTTGGGATTTTTATTTAATTGATGATAATGAATATCAACGCCAAGAATACTATGTAGAATTTCTTGACTCGCCAACTATAGAAAGTTATATCGACTATCTAACTTTTGAAAATGATACACTTGACGGTCCTTCTCAAATTAACTTGAATATTTTTGCTTCTCTTCAAATCCCACAATTAACACCTCTTCAAAATGTTGATAATTGGATTTTATCTGTACCAGCTACTATTAATGTAAATCTCTTTAGAAAAACTGGAGAAGCTTTTACATCAAATGCTGAAATACTTTTAATTGGAAAAGAAATTCAAAATGGTATACCAGCTTTATTATTATATTTTGAACGTGCAGGATTAATTCTGGGATATAATTTTACGTTGAATTATAATCGTTTTCTCATCAGTACACCTGATCTTAGAAACTTTGAAACATATCAAAATATTTTCTCAAATACAGTATTAAGCGATTATGCCTATTTGAAATTAAACATCGATTTTTCCCCTGTTGTAGGTAAATACTCAACTTACAAGTTCTCAGCCAATCTAAATTTTAATTATTATATTAGAACTAACACTTTCAAAGTGAACTTTGGATTTTCCATAAATAAATAAAAAAACCATTCCGAATAAAATCCGAAATGGTTTAATTAGAAAAAAAACTAATTAAAATATTTTTTTAAATTCTTTCAAAAGAACATCTGTTTCTATTGAAGCATCTAAATCAGTTATAGCACCTTTTTCTTTAAAAAAATTGATTAAAGGTTCTGTTTGTTCTCTATAAACATCCATTCTGTGAAGAATAGATTCGCTCTTATCATCGTCGCGTTGATATAGTTCACCGCCACATTTATCACAAACACCTTCAACTTTTGGTGGAAGTGTTAGAACATTAAAGTTCGCTCCGCAAGATTTGCAAACACGTCTTGTTGAAAGACGGCGAATTACAGCTTCATCTGCAATAACAAAATTTACTACTTTTACATCAGAACAAATAGATGTGAACATCTGTGCTTGAGGTATTGTTCTTGGAAATCCATCCAAAATAAAACCATTTGCTACATCAGGGGCAGAAAGTCTGTCTTTTACCAATTCACAAGTTACTTCATCACTAACCAAAGCACCAGAATCAATAATTGCCTTAACTTTAATTCCAAGTGGAGTTTGATTTTTAATCGCAGCACGGAAAATATCCCCTGTTGAAATGTGAGGAATTTTGTAATCAGCAGCAACTTTAACAGCCAATGAACCTTTACCAGCTCCCGGTGGTCCTAAAAAAATAAAATTATTCATAATTTCTCCTATAAAAAAGTTATGAGTAAAGCTTCAGCTTTAGGAATAACTTTTTTACGCTGTTTTGCATAAAACAGCAATATATATGAAGTTTGCAACGCAAACTGCCTAATTAACACTGTGATTTAATATAAAATCACAGTGTTAATTATTTATCTTGATAACTTTCTGTACACAGTTCTTTTTGGAACGCCGGCGTCTTCACCGAATTGAACTTTTTTCCATTCAGCGTATTCACTCCAGTTTCCTTCAAAAAAGCGTACTTCACTATTATTTTCAAAAGCCAAAATATGAGTGCAAATTCTATCCAAAAACCATCTATCATGACTTACAACTAAAGCACAACCAGCAAAATCTTCCAAGGCCTCTTCTAGGGCACGAACAGTTTGAACGTCTAAGTCATTTGTTGGTTCATCAAGCATCAACACATTTCCGCTTTCTTTTAACATCATGCCTAAATTCAATCTATTTTTTTCACCACCAGAAAGAACACTTACTTTTTTATTCTGATCTGCTCCACCAAAGTTAAACCACGAACAATAAGCGTGTGCATTAACTTCCCTTACGCCGCCTTCAAGTGCTCTACCCTTTTCATCTACAGCTCCTAATCTTACTAAATCAGAGCCACCACCAAGAGTTTCATAAACAGTTTTATTATCATCAAGCGTAGATCTCATCTGATCAATATAAACAGGTTTTACTGTTGCTCCAATTTTAATTTCACCAGAATCAGGTTTTTCTAATCCGGTAATTAATTTAAATAAAGTAGTTTTACCAGCTCCGTTTGGACCGACAATGCCAACAATTGCACCAGAAGGAATATGAAAGCTTAAATTTTCAAATAAAATTTTATCGCCAAAAGATTTTGTTAGATTTTCTGCATCAATAACTTGATTTCCAAGACGAGGTCCAGCAGGAATTGAAATTTGAGTATCTTTCAACTGAGTTTTAGACCCTTGTGCCATCAATTCATTATAACGAGTGATATGTTCCTTGTGCTTTGCCTGACGACCTTTTGCACCCATATGAATCCATTCCAATTCGCGTGCAATTTCTTTTTGTCTTTGACTTTCACCTTTAGCTTCTAGAGAAAGCCTTTGGTTCTTCTGTTCCAACCAGCTAGAATAATTACCTTTAAATGGGTAACCTTCACCTCTATCAAGCTCTAAAATCCATCCTGCAACATCATCAAGAAAATATCTATCATGGGTAATTGCAATTACAGTTCCTTCATATTCATTCAAATGATTCTCAAGCCACGCTACTGTTTCTGCATCCAAATGGTTTGTTGGTTCATCCAATAAAAGAATGTCAGGTTTTTGCAACAAAAGACGGCAAAGTGCAACACGGCGACGTTCACCACCGGAAAGCACATCAACACATTGATCTCCTGTAGGACAACGAAGAGCATCCATTGCAAGCTCAAGATTGTTATCAAGATTCCAAGCATCACAAGCATCAAGTTTTTCCTGAATTTCTGCTTGTCTTGAACAAAGCTTGTCAAAATCTGCATCTGGTTCACCAAAAGCTTCATTTATTTTATCAAATTCTGCCAATAAATCTGTGATATTTTTTACACCTTCTTTCACAACTTCCATTACGGTTTTTCCGCTTTGAAGTTCAGGCTCTTGCTCCAAATATCCAATTGTATATCCTGGTGCGAGCGAAGTTTCACCGGCGTAATCCTTATCAATTCCAGCTAAAATCTTAAATAGACTTGATTTACCAGAACCATTTGGACCTATTACACCAATTTTAGCCCCGTAATAATATGAAATGCTAATATCTTTTAATACGACTTTTGTTCCGTAAGAGCGTGAAACTCTATCCATTGTGTAAATGATTTTTTTGTCATCAAATGTTTTTGCCATTAATTATTTTCCATTAATTTTAGATATTTTTCAGCCAATCTTTTTGACTTCTTAGCCGCTAATCCACAATAATTTGCTGGATTTTCAAAGAAATTTGCAGGATCTTCTACGCCTAATTTTTCAAGTTGAGCTGTAATTTTTGAATAAGCATCTGTGTGTGTTTTTAACACTTCAAAGAAAGTTTTTCCACTTTTTTCAGCTTCCAATGTAATTTTTCGGATAACTTCATGTCCGTCAGAAACACCAGCTTCTCCAAGTAAAATATAAGCTGGCTCTGCAAGAACACCACCTTTTACTTTTCCACCGGCACCAAGAAGATTTTTCAACATATTTTCTTTATCAGCCTGCAAACCGCTTACAACTTTTTTCATGCGTGCAACTGCCATAGTAAAACCGGCAGTATAATCAGCGATAAATCTTTGACTCGCGGAATTTGTTAAATCTCTTTGATGTTCTGAAATTTGATCCATGTAAAAAGTAATCACACGTGGACACATAGCTTTCCATAAAGATTTAACATGTTCGCTGTTCCAAGGATTTCTTTTTTGAGGCATTGTTGATGACCCAACTTGTGTTGATGAGAAATATTCAAATACTTCACCAATTTCCGATCTTTGCAAATTACGTAAATCGTCAGCCAAATTGGCAATAACACCAAATGCAACATTAAACTCTAAAAGAAGTCTAAGCAAATATTCAGGTTCAACCAATTGGTTTGAATATTCAGAAGGCTCTAAACCTAAGAAAGACAAATATCTTTTTTCTAAATCTTCTGGATCTTTTACAATCATGCTAGGACCATTGTAAGAACCAACAGGACCAGCCAATTTTCCTTTTAACTGATTTGAAAGTTCCTCAATACGAAGAATAGATTTTCCCAATCTGCTTACAAATTCCGCAATAGACCATCCAAAAGTGATAGGAATTGCATGCTGACCATGAGTTCTTCCAACTTGAGGTGTTGAGCAATCTCTTTGAGCAATTGTACATAACGCCTTTTCTAAATCTTTTAATTCAGGAAGAACAACATTCTGTGTAACATCGCGCATTCTCATAGAAAGTGCTGTGTCCAAAATATCAACAGATGTTGCACCTAAATGAACTAATGGAGCTAAATCAGAAGGCACTTTTGTCTTCATAACATTTACTAAAGCCCTAATATTATGCTGAGTTTTTTCTTCCTCTGCATACACTTCTTCTGGGTTAATGTTTTTTGCAGCTTCATCCAACTGTGATTCAATTTCTTTTGAAAGTTGGCCACGAATATCAAGATGAGCTTTTACCAATGCGGCTTCAGCTTTTGCACAAGAACGGACTGAGGCTTCCTCTGAAATATATTCGGAAAGTTTAGCAAAAACTTCCTTTTCTGACAAAGAATAACGATGATCCAAACAGGATATGTTTTCAAAAATGTTTCTAGTTTCCATAATTTAAATTATATCAAAAAAGGATGTTATAATCTATTACCTTTTACTCGCGATTCCATTTACATTTGTTATTTTTGCGATAAAATCATCAGCTTCTTCCAAAGTCATTCCCTCTTTTACGACAACAGCTTCCTTTGCTTCAACTTGCTTATACATATCATTAGCTTCATTGTATGTAAGATCGGGCCTAAATGCTCTTATTATGTTGATAATATTTACTTTTCGGGCATTTGATGTATTTTCCAAAACAACTGAATAAGTTGCCTCTGGTGAATCTGTAGAATTAGTCTGTAATTCTGTTGATTTTCCTGATAAATCTGATGATTTTGCCGAAGATTCCGCCTTATTTGCATCAGAATGATTTTCCACAGGAGTCGGAACTGCTTCTTTTTCTGTTGAAACCGCACTTTGCTCCGATTCTGTCACTGTAGAATCTGTTACAGGTGAAGAAGAAGGAGTATCCGGTTTATATACAAGACGAATAACTTCGGATTCAGAACGATGTCTTGATTTTAACAACAATGTGCCATTATTACCTACATATACATAGCCAGAAGAATTGTAATTTTCGAATCTTGGATCTGTTCTAAATTGCATATCATAAATGTAAATTTCGTCAAAAGATTCAATTCCTTTTATAATCAAATAATGTGTGTATGTAACAGGGAAGTCGATAGTAAGTCTAATTGTGTCATCTGCATCCTTTTTGTAAGTAATAGAACGAGCAACTGTCCATGCCCAAACTTTATTTCCTTTTTCATTTGTATTAATAAGTTCAAAATGAGGATAATACCAGTTATCATAAGCCATGATAGTATATAGCCGAGAAAGTGTTTTCATATCAAATGATGAATTATCAGAAAGATAAGAATTGATAATTACATGTCCGCCTTTTTCAAGAACGTTGTTTCCACTCAATTTTCCGTATCTGATTAATGCTGAACCAGTTTCTACAGCTTGAACAACAGAAACAAAAGTATCATTTTCTGATAACGCAACAGTATCTCCCTCGTAAGAACAACATTGAGTTATCTTTTCTATACAAGTGTTGATTATTGGTGTTAAATATTTTGCGTAATCAGGATTCAATTTGGTTAATTCTACATAAGTTGAAACAATTCCTGACGCTTGAGACAAAGTGCATTCCGATAAATCATAAGCTGCTGTCTTTGACAATAAACTTGAAACAATTTTTGGATTACTATGAATTGCCAAGAAATTTGCAAGATTGTCCATTGTGTAAATATCCAAATTAAATGAATCAACAGTTTTCTTAATCTGAGTTTCTTTTACTGAAATCTCATTTTCCAAAACTATGTTCATATTTGCAAGACTATCAAAATAAGGAGCTGATAAATAAGTTCTTTGAATATCCTGCTTAAATGAAGACGGAATATTTTCAATTGCCTGTAAATAATCTCCATTTTCTGCCATAGCTGCAACATATGCAACAACAGAAGATTCATTATAACTTCCGTCGCGTAAAGAAGAATTAAATAAAGATATAAAATTATTTCGTAAACTAGTAATAGAACTTTTATATATTGATTCATCTGCCAAAGCAAGATTTACTATGCTATCAAATGTGAATTTTTCTTTATCATCATAAAGTGAATAATGTGCATTATCTCCATTCTCAGAAAAACTAACATATTCATCTTCATAACCATGAGTATATAAATTCCATGTACTATTTCGACCTTTCAAAATAACTCTTCGATCATTTTCAGAATCAAGTTGCTGCATATTTCGCGAATAACTATATGGCAAGTAAAAATGTTCCACATCAGAAGGCATGATAACAGAAACTGATAAAGGAGAATCTGATTTTTCATCGCTGACATCAATAATTAGTTCTATTCCATTTGAATAATCAAACTGATAAGAACGTACATTTGTTTTTCGCCAGGAAATCAATTCAACAGGTTTTCTTTCCTTTTCATTTTTGACCTTTATCAAAGCAGGATTTTGATCAGTTGCAGTAAAAATAATTCCGTTGTAATTCACCTGTAAATAGTTCTGTAAAACTGATACATTGTCTGAGGTTTTTGATTCAGCTAAAACAATTTGAAGATTTCCATTTTTTTTGATAATGGTTGAATCATTTCTAAATTGCAAGACGAAAATGCCGATTATTATTATAATGTCTATGATTAAAAATCTGATAGCTTTTCTTATTACGCGAGTACCCATAGTCTTTATATTCTAATTAATGATTAATGGAATTTCAACTGTTTAGATTTCAACAAAATTCATGAGGAAACAATTAATATGAAAAAAATTACACTTTTCGCTGTTACAATGTTGGCTTTTATGTTCTTATCAGTCTCTTGCTTAAGCTCTCCTTCAACAGATGGAAATTCAACAAAGCAAGATACAACGTCTAACACAAAAGATTCACCTGATGTGGAATTTGTTAAGAAAGTTCAAACTTTATTAAATAAAGGAGATTATAAACAAGCGATTGCACTTTTTGACAATATGCCATCTCAATTAAAAAATAATCAAGATTTGCAGCTTATTTTGGCATCATTATATTTTTCGGATTCACAATATGACGCAGCAAAAGAAGTTGCAGAAAAAGTTCTCGTTTCTGATCCAGATAACATGGAAGCGTTGGAGCTTTTATCGCTTATCGCAAAATCTACCGGTGACAAAAAAACAAATTCAGAGATAAATGCAAAAATTCTTACAAAAGATCCATACAATACGTCAATCAATATTCAACAAGCAGAAGATTATGTTCTAAATCATAAATACAAACTGGCAAAAAATTCATACAAAAAAGCTCTTCAAAATGACCCAGAAAATAAAGACGCTTTATTTGGGTATGCACAAATGTCTTACTATAGTGGCGACGTAAAAGAAGCATCTGAGATTTTTCAACAGATTATCAACGATGATAAAACAAATTACCAAGCAATAGCATACCTTGGAAAAATTGCAGCTGAAGACCAGAATTACCTAAGGGCTCAAAATTATGTTCAAGAAGCAATAAAATATAATCCTACAAGTTATGATGCGTACCTAGATTTAGGAAGTTATCTTCGTTATCAAGGAAAATATGAAGATGCAATAAAAGCATGGAACAAGGCGATTGAATTGGATTCAGGTTATTTTTTAGGCTATGCATATTTAGCAGGAATTTACGATGAACAAAATAACTATAACAAAGCAATTGAAAATTATCATAAAGTAATAGAAACAAACCCAAAATATTTTTATGCATATGAAGCGTGTGCTGTTTTGGAATTCCACGAAAAACAATATGAATCGGCACAAAAGAATTTTCAGAAAGCATATAGCTATAGCAAGAATTATTCTTACCAATTGATGATTGCTGCAATTTATTTAATTCAAAAAGATTCAATTAACGCAAAAAAAGTATTATCTTCTTTATTAAAGACATTAAACAGAGATAGTGCTGAATATGACCTTGTACGATTCTTCAATGAGTCGTATAGCAAAAACGCAGAGGCAACATTAATTCAAAAAATCGAAAAAACCGATGACCGAAATGCAAAAGGCAAAATGCTTTTCTATATGGGACTATATTATGAAATTAATGGATTTAGCGAAAATGCATTTGAATATTATTCAAAGGTGATTAAAATGCAAGCACCTATGTTCTTTGAATATAGATTTGCAGAATGGGGAATTAAGGAATGACACACACAAACGAATATAACGGACGAAAAATCACGTTGATTGGTACAGCTCATGTTTCGGAAATGAGTGTAAAAGAAGTTACAGATACAATCAATGAAATAAATCCTGATTGCGTTGCCGTTGAACTAGATGAAAAAAGAGCAGATTCAATCCAAAACCAGGAAAAATATAAGAATCTGGATATTATAAAAGTTCTAAAAAACAACGAAGGCTTCCTTCTTTTGGCAAATCTTGTTTTATCATCGTTTCAGCGAAGAATGGGAATGAATGTCGGCATGAAACCCGGAGACGAAATGCTTGCTGCTATGAACACCGCAAAAGATAAAAATATCCCTTCTGTAATGGCAGATAGACCA
>JAAZCS010000029.1 GCA_012513125.1 Treponema sp.
ATTGAGTTTTCTACAAATAATTCTTATTTCTGCTAATGATAACAAACTGGACACTTCATCAGGAATCGGACCAAATCTATCAATTAATTCAGACAAAACACTATTAAATTCACTTTCAGTAACAACACTTGCAATTTTTTTATATATTTCCATTTTTATCTGTGGATTAACAATATAAGAATCTGGAATAAACCCTGTATATTCCATCTCCATAAGAACTTCCGATGCTTCAACATATGATTTATCTTTAGACAATTTATGAACAGCTTCATTCAATAATTTTACATATAAATCAAAGCCAACAGAATACACATCCCCCGACTGATCCTTTCCAAGTAAATTTCCGGCACCTCTTATTTCCATATCCTTCATAGCAATTTTGAATCCGCTACCCAGTTCTGTAAAATCACTAATTACTTGTAATCTTTTCATAGCAACTTCGCTCAAAGATTTATTTCCAGGATATAATAAATATGCATACGCTTGTCTATCACTTCTTCCGACACGTCCCCTAAGCTGATATAACTGCGAAACACCATACATATCAGCTCTATCAATTATTATCGTATTTACATTTGGTATATCTATTCCATTTTCTATAATAGTTGTAGCAATTAAAACGTTAAAACCGCCCATCTTAAATCTATGAAAAATATCATCAAGTTCACTATTTGACATCTGTCCGTGAGCAACATCAACCAAAGATTCAGGAACTATTTGCTCAATTTTCTTTCTAATTTCTAAAAGTGATTCAACTCTATTATGAAGATAAAAAACTTGTCCCCCTCTTTCCATTTCAGATCTAATAGCTTTTGCAACTCGATCATCCGAATAAGCATCAACTACAGTTTCAATAGCCTGCCTACTTTTTGGTGGTGTTGTCAACAAACTCATATCTCTAATCTTTAACAAGCTCATATGCAAAGTTCTAGGAATAGGTGTTGCAGACATTGTAAGACAATCAATATTATTTTTCATCTCTTTAAGCTTTTCTTTGTCTTTTACGCCAAAACGTTGTTCTTCATCAATAATCATCAAGCCTAAATTCTTAAAATGAATATCTTTCTGAATAATTCTATGAGTTCCAACAAGGATATCAATTTCCCCCATTGACAATTTTAATAAAATCTTTTTTTGTTCTGCAGGAAGAACAAATCTTGACAAGCGTGCAATCTTTACAGGAAAATTTCGGAATCTATCAATACAGGTTTCATAATGTTGTTCAGCAAGTATTGTTGTTGGGGCTAAAAAAGCAACTTGTTTTCCACCCATTACAGCCTTAAACGCTGCTCTCATTGCCATTTCTGTTTTTCCGTAACCGACATCACCACAAACTAACCTATCCATAGGAATTGGCTTTTCCATATCTGTTTTAATTTCTTCAGTTACTACAACTTGATCTGCAGTATCATCATACGGAAACGCAGCCTCAAACGCCGCTTGCCATTCAGTGTCTTTGGGAAAAGCAAAACCAACAGATGCCTTTCTTCTAGAATATAAATCAATTAATTTTTGAGCGATATCCTCAACAATTTTCTTTACTTTATTTTTTCTATTTTCCCAAGCTTTGCTACCAATTCTATCTAACCGAGGTTTTTCACCCTCATTTCCGATATATCTTTGAACTAAATTAACTTGTTCAATCGGAACAAAAGCAAATTCTTCATCAGCATATTCCAATTTTATGTAATCACGTTCATTTCCAGTTGATTTTACCCTTTCTATTCCATGAAAAAGTCCAATTCCCCAATTAACATGAACAACATAATCTCCAGGATTAAGC
>JAAZCS010000334.1 GCA_012513125.1 Treponema sp.
CAAGAATTTTGGGCATGGGAGATATAGTTTCCCTTGTAGAAAAAGCTCAAGAAACTGTTGATGAAGAACAAGCACTAAAACTACAGAAAAAGTTAAGCAGAAATGAATTCACATTACAAGATATGCTTGAGCAATTTCAGCAAGTTAAAAAAATGGGTTCTTTGCAATCCATCATGGATATGATGCCTGGAATGGCAAATATGTCTGGGCAAATGGATACTGCTGGGTTGAAACATCAAGAAGCAATTATTCAATCAATGACTTATAAAGAAAGATTAAATCACTTGATTATTGGACCTTCTAGAAGAAAACGAATTGCTAAGGGGTCAGGTACAAGTGTTGCTGAAGTAAATAAATTGATTAAGCAATTTGAAAAAACAAAATTGATGATGAAAAAAGTCACAAGAAATAAGGGGCTTCAAGTAAAATTGATGAATCAAATGGGAATGAATCCAAATGATTTGTCTGGACTTTCGGGAATGAATCCTAATGGTTTTGATATGAGTAAGCTAGGTGATCTTTCAAAAATGTTCAAACGATAATCAAGGTACAACAAGAACTGAAAAAGTTCTGCCGTCAGCAGTATAAACTTTGTCTAAATTTGTGTTATCAGTTAGCGGTTTTAAACCTTCATAATAATTGTAATAATATTTGCCAGATGGAAGTGGAAGTTCAAATTCGTATAGTCCTGGTTGTGTTTCTTTCATTTGGTAAATCCATGGATCCCAAGAAGTAAATGTTCCAGACAAATATAGCTTTAAATTACTTTGCCCTTTATAGATGAAACGAACATATTCTGAATTAATTGGGGCTGTCCGAACAATAATGCTTCTTGCATCTTCAACTTTAGAAAAATATAGATTCATGTTGTCATCATAATATGTGTTTGAATTTAATGGATCGGATGTCCATATTCCATCGATTACCAATCTGTAATTTAATTCTGTTAATTTATGTTCGCGTTTGTAACAATAGAATAAAAACTGTCTAGATTTAATGTTATCTTCATTGTTTCTTGAAAAAACAGAAAATGAATGGACTTTTTTATAATTTTCATGGCTAAATGCAATTCCTACATTTGCATATTTTTTATCTGCTGTGAAAATTATATATTCATCGGTTATCTTAGGTTCACCTGGTTCAGAAATTTCATGAAGGAGTTTATCTAATTCAAAAGGTTGATAATTTACTTCTTCTGCTGAATAAATAACTGATGTTAAACAGCTAAAAAAAATTGATATAAGCAAAAATTTTCTTAATTTCATGTTTTAATTTTCGGTTTATGTAAAAAAAACTTAAGAGTAATGTATTCAATTCTACAATATATAGAATATTCTTCTTAAGTCGATACAAATATATTCCGTTCATAATAGTATAAAAAAATTATAAATTAAGGTATAATATAATAAAATGCCAGGTCTAAGTCAGCTTAAACAATTTAATAAGGATATTCTTTCTCTAGGAGACGAACTAACTCTTCGCGCAAATCGTAGCGAGCAACCTGTAAAAGTTGATATACCAAAGTCAATAAAAGATGTAAATGACTCAGAAGATTTTGTACTTGGAATGCCTGAAGTTGAAGTGGATGTTGTTGAAACTCCTATTGATGATGATTTATCTGATTTAACTGGAATTATTTCTTCTGATAAGTCTGATAAAAAAGAACAAAGTCCATCCCAACCTGCTTTTCAAGCACCGGATTTGTCATCAATTCTTTCTCCAATAGATTCTCCTAGTGAGGAGGAAACTCAAGATATTCCAGATTTATCTCAATTTATGGAACCAGAGGAAGTAGTACCGGAAGAGCCTGCAGAACCAGAAGAAGTATCAATAGCTGATATGGGGCTTGATGCACTTTTATCAGGATCTGGGTTTGATGGCTCGGATGGTTCTGAGATACAAGAAGAATCAGAATCGGAAGAAGAGCCTGCTGAAGATTTTATAAATGATGGAAACGAGCAGAAAGTATCAGAATTAGAAGATGACATTCATAATCTAGAAAAAAAAGAAGAATCTGAGGAAAAACAGAAAATTTCAGGTGATGCTCTTTCTTTGGATGAAATTGGTTTAGACAATGATGATTTAGATGATGTTGATGAAATTAGTGAAGCAGATGAAATAGAAGATGCTGAAGAACCAGCTGAAATAGAAGAAAATGAATCACTAAAAGAGCAAGAAAAACCAGAAATTGATGGTTTGGATTCTTTTGAAGAAGAAAGCGAAGACTTAAAAGATGAAAATAAAGATGAAAACAAAAATGAATCAGATAGTGAAATTAGTGATTTAGATGATATTCCTGATTTTGAAGAAACTGAGTCGATAAATGAAACTGATTCCGCTGACAATTCACAAGAAACTAACTCTGACACTAGTGCCGATGATAATTTTAGTCTTCCAGATGATTTGGGGGATTTTAATATACCTGATGCACCAGATAATTTTGAAAATACCGATGACTCAACTGCTAGTGGCTTGGAGGATGAGAATGGAATTCCTCAAGGTTTATTTAATATTGACGATTTGGACAGCACTGATGATGATAAATCAAATGAGCCAATTGATGATGAAAAAAATGTATCAGAAGACTCTTCTAATAATGATGATTTTAATTTAGATGATATTCCTGATTTTACGGAAAATGTTGAATCTGAATCATCCACAGAAAATATTGATGGAAATTCTAATAAAAGTGATAATCTTGATGATTTAGGTGATTTAGGTGATTTTAATCTTGATAATATAGGTTCAGCTTCTGTAAAAAATGAAGGTAATTCAGATTCTAACGGTTTGGCGACTCCGGATTTGGAAATTCCTGACTTTGATGATGAGACTAATTTAGACTCTGGTGAAAGTGGAGACGGTTTAGAGTCAACGGAACCTCTTGAAGTTTTTGATACAACAGGAATGGAAGATGTTGATTTTGGAATTCCAGAAACAGATTCTAAATTGTCAGACAGCGAAACCGATTTTGAACTTGGCAAAGAAGATGAATTTCCGATGGAAGGAAGTGATTTTGAAATTCCAGGATTCTCCGATGTTTCTACTGCAAAAGAAGAAAAGAAAAGTACTGTTTTAAAAAGTTCAAAAGATAAAGAAAAGAAAGAAAATGATAAAAAACTCGAAGAACTTCCTCCAAATACATTAACTGATGAACAATACAAAACTTTCTTAAAAAATTTAAATGATTATCCATTGAATGTTAGGCTAGCTTTTGAAGATTTAATTGTAAAAGATGAATTTACAGATGATGCTGAATTTGAAATAATAGAAAAAATTCTGAATAAGGCCCCAACACGACAAGTAGCTTCTCTTCTTGAAAAAATGCTTGATATAACGATTCCGGTTCCACGCGATTTTGAACATAGAACTGCAGCTGAATATGAAGCATATAAAAAATCACTTCAATATCAACTTAGAAATAAAATAATTCCAGGAATTTTAATTGGAATCTTATTGATTTTGGTTGGTATTGCTCTATTCTCATTTTCAAAAAATTGTATTTACACACCAATAAAAGCGAATAGTCTTTATAAACAAGGATATGTTCTTTTACAGAGCGATGAATATACTCAATCTGAAATGAAATTTAATGAAGCTGTTAAATATAGATTGAGCAAAAAATGGTTTTTCAATTATGCTAGAGGTTATAGAGAGCATAAACAGTATCAGCGTTCAGAAAAAATGTACTCAAATATATTGAAAGCATTTAATCATGATAAAACTGCTGGTTTGGAATACGCTAAAATGGAAATGGATGATTTATCCAACTATGAAAAGGCAGAAGAAATATTACGTCGTGAAGTTCTTGACTACCATATAAATGATAAAGATGGAATATTAATGCTTGGAGATAATTATCTTGAATGGGGCACTGAAAAAGATAATGAAAAATTGGAGTTGGCACGAGAACAATATGCTACATTAATCCAACTGTATAAACCAAACAATTTGTATTTATCAAGAATGATGAGGTATTTTATTAGAACAAATAATTTAAGGGAAGTTCTTCAAGTTGAACCTAATTTCCAAAAAGATGATTCATTGAGTTCGGAAGATTGGACAGAATTGAGTGGTTTTCTTTTTGATAAATATTATGGTGAGTTAGCTCCTTCTGACGAATATTTACGATATGAAATTGATGGATTACGAAGAAAGCTTATGACCGCAGTAAGAACAAATCCTAAAAATCCTACAGCGTTGTATAATCTATCAAAATATTTTATAAAAACAGATGAAAATGACAGAATTGAGTCAACTTTACAAAATGCTATAGATATGTATAACAAGGCTGACAAACTAAAACCAAGGGATATTTACAAATATATTGATTCATTTAAATTACTTGGTGAGAATTATGTGAAAAAGCAAGATTATTTAAAGGCTCAGGAACAATATACAGAAGGATTGTCTTTGTATAATATTGAAAAAGATAATGCTGGATTCAAGGGCTCAAAGGATGTAGGTGAATTATATTCTGATTTAGCTGATATTAACTATTTTATTTCTGGAAATTATGATGATGCATTTGATAACTATACTAATGCAATAGAATTGAATTATGACAACCCATCTATTCGCTATCGAATTGGATATATGCAATATAAAAATAAGAATTATTCTGAAGCTTTAGGTTCATTTATGAAAGCTGGAGAAGGAAACATTAAAGAAAAGAATTTAATGTTGTCAATGGCAAACACATTAACACAAAGAAATGATTATTATGCATCAGAAGGTTATTATGGAAAACTTATTGATTATCTTGATGAGGAAATTGCTAGTAAAGGAATTGTGTTCCCACAAGTTAACAAAGATGATTATGATTTAGTGCAAACGTATCTTCATGCAGCAAATAATTATGGAGTTACTTTGTATCGTTTGGCAAAAAGAACAGGTAATAGTGGTTTGAATGCTGAAGCAGTTGTTCAATTATCACAATCGGTTAGAGCTTGGGATGCATTAACAAGAAATCAAGAAACAATGGTAAGATTAGAAGGAAGTAATTTGGCTGCAGAGAATATTAAATATATTTCAAACCCAGTTTCTTCATTTGAACCTACAATTTATACAGAAATTCCAAAAGTATTGAAAAAATCTGAAAATATTAATAATCAATAGGGAAAATTCATGGATAATCATTTTTACAATGGAATTCTTGCTAATCAAAAAAGAAATAATATTATTAAGGAAATATTTCGGAAAAGTATTCATTTATGCAGTGCATTAGTTCCTTTGTTTTTAAAGATACAATACTGGTTTACTATTTCTTTATTATTTTTAGCTTTGATAATTTACATTATTAGTGAGATTTTGCGTCGTAAAGGAAAAACTATTCCAATAATTTCAAAGATTACAGAAACAGCAGCTAGAAAACGAGACGAAAATAAATTTGTTTTAGGACCAGTAACTCTTGTATCGGGAATTTTACTTGCATCATTGATATTGCCTTTGGATTGTGCAACTATTGGAATATATGCTTTATCATTTGGTGATGGTCTTGCAAGTTTAATTGGAAAACTAATTGGTAGAGTTGTTATCCCTGGAACAAATGGAAAAACAGTTGCAGGAAGCTTAACTTGTTTTTTTGCGGTATTTATTTCTGCCTTTTTGTTCTGTCATAATTGTCTAATATCATTAATTTTAGGAACATTTGCGATGTTTATTGAAGTTCTTCCATTAAAAGATTTTGATAATCTCGTTATCCCAATTTTTATTGGTTCCATCTATTTTTTGTTGTAGACAAATATTCTAATCATTCCATAAATAATAATAGTGTACTTCTCTAAAATAAGCATATGTTCCAATCGATAGGAATATGCATCCAAGTGAAAGTTTTAAAATAGAAGAAGATGATACTACTAAAATGTATCCAATTGTCATTACAGAAAATGAAATTGTATTTTTTGGTGATGTTTTTTGCCTATAGTTATTGAATAAAAGTGTTATTATGCAAAAAAATGTAATTGCATATGTCAGATTTCTTATTATCTTAGCATAGCTAAAACTAACTGAATAATTTGACAATAATGAAGTAGAGTTTACAGGTATCAAAATTGCAAAAAATAATGAAGAAATAATTA
>JAAZCS010000030.1 GCA_012513125.1 Treponema sp.
AACACCATATTTAAATATCGCTTCCGAACTTTGTGGTGCAATTGTAATGGGTTTTGCTGTGAAAATTCCTTTACAGAATAAAAAATTCAATTTTGTTCCAGCAATTGCAACATTTTTAAGTACTGTCGTTTCTGGAGGCTTATTTACCGTTTTATTGATTTTTATCATGAAAGCAGACAAGTCCACATTGATAGCATATATTCCAATCGTGTTGTGCACGGCACTTCTAAATGCTGTAATTGTTCAGATTTTGTACATACCACTCAAAAAAGCATTTAAAAAAGAATAGAATATGATAAGTATAGAAAATCTTTCATTCAAATATAAAACGGGTTCTGTCAATGCACTGAACAATATTAATCTTGAAATAGAAAAAGGTGATTTTGTTGGAATAATTGGCGAGTCTGGAAGTGGAAAAACGACATTGTGCAATTCAATTAATGCTTTGATTCCACATCATTTTAAAGGCGATTTCTGGGGGTCTGTAAAGATTGACGGAAAGGATACGTTTGATGTAAAACCCGGTGTTTTGGCATTAAAAGTTGGTTCTGTTTTTCAGGATATAGATAGTCAGATGGTCTGTTCTTTTGTAGAAGATGAAATCAGATTCGGTCTTGAAAACTTTAGGTTTGATAAAGACAAAATAGAAGATTCAATAACAGAAGCATTACGAAATGTTGGAATGGAAGATTTTCGACAACGAGAGATTTCTTCATTGAGTGGCGGTCAAAAACAAAAAGTTGCAATTGCTGCAATTTTAGCGTTGAAACCAGAGATTCTTGTTCTTGATGAACCAACTGGCGAATTGGATCCTTCTTCAAGTAGAGAAATATTTTTACTTCTTAAACGACTGAATGAAGAAGAAAATATGACAATCATTATTGTTGAGCAAAAAATAATGCTTTTGTGTGAATTTGTTAAGAACTTGATTGTTTTAGAAAAAGGTTCCCTTGTTTCAAAAGGAGCTGTTCGAGAAGTTTTAAAAGATTCAAAAAAGCTTGAAGAAAAAGGAATAAATTGTCCAAGGGTTGTAGCTCTTTATGAAGAGTTGCAAGAAAAACATCTTCTTGATGGAAAAAATACTGAATTATGTATTAACTCAAAAGAAGCTGCTTCTGTAATAAACGCAGTAATTAAGGGATAAAAATGATTGAATTTAATAATGTATCTTTTTCATATAAAAATCAAATTACAATAAAGTCTCTGAATGTGAGAGTAGAAAAGGGTGATTTTTTGGCTGTTGTAGGTTCAAATGGAGCTGGAAAATCAACATTCTTAAAATTGTGCAACGGACTTCTTACTCCAACACAAGGAGATGTGACAGTTCTTCAAAAGAATACAAAGGTTGAAAAAACAAGTTCTCTCGCTCGCAATATCAGTTTTCTTTTTCAAAATCCGGATAGACAGATTTGCTGTAATTCTGTAAAGGAAGAAATTGCATTTAGCATGAAGAAACTTGGTTTTGATGCTGATGTTATTGCACAAAGAGTTGCAAAAACAATAGAAGAATTTAATTTTGATGCAGATGCCGATCCGTTCACTCTAAGCCGAGGTCAAAGGCAACGTCTATGTCTTGCATGTTTGATAGCAGAAGAAAGCGAAATCATGATACTTGATGAACCAACTACAGGTCTTGATTATAAAGAATGCATGGAGTTGATGAATAGAATTAAGAAGTTAAATGACAATGGAACTACAATAATTATGGTTTGCCACGATATGGAAGTTGTTCTTGATTTTGCAAAACAAATGATGGTTATGAATAATGGAGAGATGATTGCAAAAGGACCAACTTTGGAAATATTAAAACAGAATGAAATTCTAAAAAAAGGAAGCCTTCTTCAGCCACAAATTGCTCAAACTTCAACAATTTTAGGCACTCCTTTTGATAATATTTTTACAATTAATCAAATGGTGCAAAAAGTACAAGAACTTGCGGGGGCAAAATGAAAGGATTATTAGATTATATACCAGGAAATTCATTCTTACATAAAATGAATCCAATATCAAAATTATTAGTCGCTCTATGTTTGTGTATAACAGCTTTTATTTCATCATCATATTTCTTCTTAATTTTATTAATTTGTATAAATATTCTTTTGAGTTTTTTGGGAAATATAAATTATGACAAAATTATAAATTTTAAAAATATTTTTAAGTTTGATGGAAATGGGTTATTTATTAGAGTTTTTGGTTTATTTAAAGGTTTATTGAAAATCTCAGTATTTCTTTTTGTACTTCAAGTTCTGTTGATACGAAGTGGTGAACCAGTTATTAAAATAACAAATTCGTTTTATTTTACTGATAAAGGTTTTAATAACGGCTTTATTCTTCTTTTAAGATTAATTTCTGCAACTTTACCACTATCAATAATGATTAGCGTTACAAATATAAGTGATTTATCTAATACTCTTATAAAGTATTGTCATCTTCCGTACAAATACGTTTTTACTTTTACAACTGCAATACGTTTTATACCTGTGTTTGCATCAGAATTGTCATTTATCATGGATGCACAAAATTCTAGAGGTGTGGAATTCAATGTGAAAAATCCAATAAAAAAATTAGCTTTGATACTACCTCTTTGTATACCGTTATTAGTATCATCTGTTAGGAGAATAGATTCTGTTTCTATTTCAACTGAACTTAGAGGATTTCATTTGCGAAACAGCAATAGTTGTTCAAAATCATATAGCATTTCCTTTATTGATATTACAATGATTGTTTTTAGCATTGCATTGATTGTTTTAAGTATTCTGTTTTAGATTTTTTGAATAGATTTTTGTATAAAGGATAAATACATAAGGCTCCTAAAACCCAGATTAGAGGTTCTGTTATGCAAACACCTAAAAAACCAAGTTTTGGAACAAAGAAAACAACGGCAAGAATCTTAACTAGAAATTCAATTGAGCTTGAAATCAAAGGCGTTTTTTTATGATTCATGCCTTGTAGAGTGCTTCTTGTGATAGATAAAACCATTAATGGGCAGAAAAGTAAAATGCTTATTCTTAAATAAAGTACACCGTTGTTGATTATTTCATCGGAAACATTGTTTCCGGTTATTGTTGTAATCATGAATTTTCCAAGAATGAAAACTATAATTGTTGCAATAAAAGACCAGATAAAGCCGATTATATACATTTTGTTAACGCCTTCTTCTATTCTGTCAAACTTTTTTGCTCCGAAATTCTGGCTAGAATATGAAGCCGCTGTCATTGCTAAAGACGCACCAGGCATCATGAGTAATTCAAGATATTTTCGTCCTGCTGTATAACCTGCAATCAGTTCTGTTCCCAACGAGTTTATGCCTGTTTGTAAAATTACTGTGCTGACACTAACGATTGAAAGCATTAATGCCATTGCAAATCCTTGTGATAGTAACAATTTGTATACTGAAATATCAACTATAAAATCCTTAAAAGAGACCGAAAGTAGTTTTCTTTTAAAAATACAGAATACTACACATGAAAGACCTGCCACCGCTTGTGAAATAACAGTAGCAATAGCCGCTCCCATGACGCCTTTATGAATGATTGCAATAAAGAAATAATCAAGAAAAATATTTAGTACAACACTTATAATCAAGAATACAAGAGGCATTGTACTGTCTCCGACCGAGCGAAGTAAATTTGCCATTAAATTATAAATTAAAGATGCTATTAAGCCCAAAATTAAAGCTTTTAAATACACTGAAGATTCATAAAATAATTCCAATGGAACTTTTGTCCATGTTAAAAGTGGATTTATTAAAACGAAGCCAATTACTGTAAAAAGCACACCAAATATGGCGGAAAGAACATATGTTCCGGCTAAAGCTTTTTTTAGGTTTTTGTCGTCTTCAGCTCCAAAGAATTGAGCAATTATAATTGAGAATCCACTTGTAAGGCTGTTGCATAGTTCTATAAACATGATTGAAATTGAACTTGCAGCTCCAACTGCTGATAATTCCTTGGCTCCTAAAAGACGACCAACCATCATTGTATCAACAAGAACATATATTCTTTGTAGTGAAACGCCAATTAATATAGGCAAAGCAAATAGTACAATTTGTTTTGAAATATTGCCTTCAGTAAGTTTTCTCATTTTTATCTTCTTATTTATGTAAGTCTATGCAATTCTATGAAAGTTCAATTGACGCACAAAGTGCATTGTCGGTGAAAATGCAAACAATATGCTTGTCATTGGCAAATACTTATTTTGCAACTACTGAATCTCCATCTTTGATTGGTGTTTTATAAGAAATCCGAATATTCTTTATTGAAATATTTTTATAAACATCAACTGGCAACGCATCTAATGCATAATCCAAATAGCAAAGATTATGTACATGACCATTGAAATCAATGTCGGAACGTCTTAATTGAATTATTTTTTCACTTTCAAATGTAGATGGAGAATCAATTTTTGAGAATTTTGAATCTTCAAATGATCTTTTTGAATCAGGATTGTATTTTTTTATTAACTCTTCATCAATTTTCATTGGTCTGTTTGTTTGTAAATCTAATAAAACCCATTTTGACAAGCCTCGTACAAGAACTTCATTGTTTGAAGTCATTAAAAAGCCTCGATTTGTAGAAAGAATTACTTTTCCATCTTCAGCCCAAGTTTGAACATCAATTTTATTACCATAAGAGGGATATTTGTCAATTTGAATCCGCCAGTCAGTTAATACCCATGCCTTATTGTTATTTGAACCGGCGATAATATTATCTCCAGCAGAATCAGAATGCAGATTTCCAGAATTTTCTAAAGCCTTTAATATGGCAGCAACATTCAGTTTTCCATCTTTCTGGTAATCTTCGATTATTGGCGAATATGTGTAATTACAAATCATGATTTATTTTCCTGTGCTTGCATTTTAGTATAATTAAAAAATAAAGTCAGTATGATTTAATATTCGAATTTA
>JAAZCS010000335.1 GCA_012513125.1 Treponema sp.
GTAAAATCTCTTGGTGAAGAGGGTGATGTAAAAAATGTAGCTAACGGCTATGCAAGAAACTTCCTTCTTCCACGTAATCTTGCTGTACCATATAATGATGCTACAGTATTGATTTTTGAAGCACGTAAAGCAGAAATTGAAGCTAGAAAAGATCAGAAAAGAAAAGATTCTGCTAGTTTGAAAGAAAAGCTAGAGTCTGTAAATCTTGATTTATCAATGCCAGCTTGTTCAAATGGTAAACTTTATGGTGCTGTTACAAATAATGTAGTTGCAGATGCACTTGCTAAACTAGGTTTTGAAATTGAAAGAAAAAGAATTGAAATTCCAGGTTTAACAATCAAATCTGTTGGTAATTATCATGCCACAATTAGACTTTACGAAGCACAAGTTGCAGAAATCAAAATTAGTGTAAAATCACAAGATGTTGAAAATAATGCAACTGAAGCTAAAGAAGAAAAAAAAGTAGAAAAGAAAGTAGAAAAGAAAGATACTGAAGCTGTAAAAGCTGAAGAAACTTCTTCTAACTAGTTTTTTTTTCTAATTAGAATTATATTCAAAGCTGGTACTAATTTGTACCGGCTTTTTTTTTATAGGAATGATATATGTCTGAATTAAATGATAAAATACCACCTCATAGTATAGAGGCAGAACAAGCTGTGTTAGGTGCTCTTTTGCTAGATTGGAAATCTATGGCTGATGTTGTTTCAATTTTAAAGTCAGATAGATTCTATTCAATTCAAAATCAAACTATTTATAGTGCACTGCTCAAACTTTATACAAACAATATTACAGGCGATACTATTTCATTAATCAATGAATTAACAAAAGAAGAAAAATTGGAAATGGCGGGTGGAGCCTCTTATATTGCATCATTAACTGATACAGTTCCGTCAGCTGCTAACATTGATTATTATGCTGGGATGGTTGTTGATAGAGCTGTAAGAAGAGATTTAATTAAAGTTTCTTCTGAATTAAGAGCTTCTTCATATGAGTTAAATAAAGATAGCAATGTTATTTTAGATAGTGCTGAACAAAAAATCTTTTCACTTGCAGAAGGTAATGAAATAGCTGATATTCATGCCGCAAAAGATATAATGATTAAAGAAATTGAAATCATTGATGCTAGATTTAAAAGTAAGAGTGATTTCACAGGAATTCCATCTGGTTTTGCAAAATTAGACACATATACCTCTGGTTTTCAAAATTCAGAGTTAATAATTATTGGTGCAAGACCATCTATTGGAAAAACTGCATTAGCACTTTCAATGATGCAAAATATTGCTGTTGACAAAAGAATTTCATGTGGTTTCTTTTCTTTGGAAATGCCTTATGAATCAATCGGAATGAGGTTGTTGTCTCAAGAAGCTAGAGTTCCTATGAGCAAAATTCGTTCTGGTATGTTGAAGATTGATGATGTTAAAAGAATACAAGACGCTGCAAGCAGATGGTTTGAAGCACCTTTGTATACAGTAGATACGCCGAATATGAGACTTATAGAATTAAGAGCTATGGCAAGGCGTATGGTTAAGAATCACAGTGTAAAAATTATTTTTATTGATTATATGGGTTTAATCACTACAGAAAATCCAAATGCTCCTGTGTATGAACAAATTTCTGAAGTTTCTAAATCATTAAAAGCATTAGCGAGAGAATTGGAAATTCCAATAGTTGCATTATGCCAAGTTGCTCGTGATGCAGAGGGACAAGAGCCTAATCTTGCACAGTTAAGAGGTTCTGGTTCAATTGAACAGGATGCTGATGTTGTAATGTTTATCCATAGGGATAGATTGAAAGATGAACAAGTAATTCAGGATGCAAAAATAATTCTTGCAAAACAGAGAAATGGTGCAACTGGAGATATTGAAATAGCCTATCTTCCAACAATTACTCGTTTTGAAAACAAAAAAGATAACTAAAACAAAAGACTGATTTCATTTATTTACGAAATCAGTCTTTTTTATAGAAATTAGAATTATTTAAAAAATTTAATTATATGTACTTCTTAAATCGTTAATAATTAAATCTGTTTTTAGCAAATCTAGTTCAATTTCATTTTCAGGAGTAAAAATAATTGTTTCTTTTTGATTTGGCAAAACAGTAATCATATTTGTCGAAAATCGACCTTTTATGGTTTTTGTATCAAAACTTACAAAAAAGGCAGGTTTTTTCGATGAAACTTCAATTTTATAAGTATCTTTTTCTTTAGAAACTTCATAACTTAATTCAGCATTCTGTAAATCACAATGTTTATATAATCCAACAAATGTTGTATTTTTCATATAATACTGTTTGTTTGAAGAAGAAGTCGCAGTTACTTTTGTGTAGATAAAATAGTTATTCTTATCTTCGCTTGATAATTCTATCTCAACACACTGTTTTGTTGAATCTAAATCTACAATTACTTTTTTACAAATATCATCTTTAGCTTTTGTACCATCAAAACCAATGAATTTCACTGTAACAGTAGCGTTCAGTTTTTCTTTTGTATCATTTGATATATACACATAATATTTATTGTCTTTTGTGAAACATGGAATGGAAACTATATCATAGAATTTTTGAGTTTCGTATTGAAGCAATTTCCATTGACCACCATATTCAATTGCTGACCAAGAAGGACAAGGCCAAACGTCATTTAATTGCCAGATAATTGAACCCATACAGTGTGGTTTTAACGATTTCCACCAACTAACAGCCGTTTTTATAGCTAAAGCTTGTTGTACTTGACTCAAATAGACCATGTTTTCAAAACCATTAGGAAATCTAAAATACCTACTAAACATTTCAATAATTATAGAATTGCCAGATGGTGACTTTTGATGATTTTCCATAGTTTTACTTGTAAAGTTTAATTCATTCTTTGGTGTAAAAGTTTTTAAGCATTTAACGGAAGGAAAAGACTCGTATCCAAATTCAGATACAAATCTAGGTTTTATTGTAAGATAAGAGTCAAAGCTTTTTCTCTCATGCCAGACACTCCAGTAGTGCATGTCACCCATATTGTCTGAATGCCAATTGTCTCTATAATCATCAGGACCTGCACATGGTGAACTAGGCCAAAATGTATGAGATGGATCTAATCGCTTTATTGTAGAGCCAATCGTACCATTATAAAGGCGATCATAATCAACAAGGTATCTATCCCTGTTTTGTTTTGATTCATCAAACCACGTTAATGCACCAAAGTTTTCATTGTTACCACACCATAATCCAAGACAGGGATGCGATTGAATACGAGGAACTTGATATTCCATTTCAGAAACAACATTGTTTAGAAATTCTTCATTTGCAGGATAAATTGCACAAGCAAACATACAATCTTGCCAAACAATTAATCCTAATTCATCGCATAGTTTGTAGAAGCATTCATTTTCGTAAAAGCCACCTCCCCAAACTCTAATTGTGTTTATGTTAGCGTCGAAAGCTGATTGAAGAAGATTATCGTATTTGTCCATTTTTGATGGTAATGTGTCGCATGGAATCCAGTTTGTACCTTTAGAAAAAAACATTCTTCCGTTATTATCAAAGTAAAATGATCTTCCTTCTTTTCCGTTTTCCATATCTGGTTTTGAAATTAATTTTAAAGCGTTAAAACAAATGTTTTTTAACAGTTTTTTTCCGCCAGATAAAGTGTCATTTTCAGTAACTTCGATGGAAGAAAGTGTATTCTTTTTTAGTCCGCATTCTTTTAATTCACCAGCAGTTTTCCAAATATATGGATTTTTTACTTCAAAGTCACATTTTATGTGATTTATTCCCTTTGTTAGAGGAAAACTTATATTCTTGTCAATTTGTTTTAAGTCAACACTTGAAAGTGAAAATTTAAACTCTTTTTGCATATTTTTCAGTGCATTGAATTCAACATCAATGTGTGCAACCCAGTTATCACCTGTTGAAGAGTAAGTAACTGTAAGATTGTTAAATAAACCATCTTCTACAGATTCAAGGAAAATATCATCATAAATTCCACTGACCATGATATTCGGTCCCCAATCCCAGCCACCGACGCATTGAGTTTTTCTTGCTAAGTTTCTATTTGGTGAGCAATCATCATATTGTGATATAGGGTAGGGATATTTATTGTTGACAGCTTTTTGAATGCACACATTTTCCGCGGAGTTGAGAATAATTTTGATGTGATTTTCTCCATTTTTCAAATATTCTGTAACATTGAACCTATATCGTAAGAACTGATTTTCACCTTTTCCGCATAAAATATTGTTTATATAAACTTCAAAAAAAGTATCAACTTGTGACATTTCAAGAAAAACAGTTGCGTTGTTATCTGATGTGAAGTTGAATTTTCTTTCAATAATCCAATCTGATTTTCCAACCCAATTTACATCTTTTTCTTGGCATCCCCAATTTGGATCTTTGATAATTCCATTCTTTATTAAAGCAGAATGGATGTCTCCAGGAATTGCAATGCCACATGTATAGTTTTCATTATGAAGATTCCATTCTCCATTTAGTAAAGTTTTTTTCATTTATATATCCTATTTTGCAATATTCGATAAATCTTGTTTTGATAAAACTGCCAATTTTCCGTTTGAATCTGTTACAACTATGCCTGAATCAGTGATTGTAATAGGTGTTGAACTTTTTACATTGATGTTTGACTTTAATTTAAGAGTTAAAGTTTCATCAAATTTTGCTATTGTCCAATTTTTATCAGATTGAATAACACAATAATAATTGTTTGAATCATTTATAAGTACTGAATTTTCCGATATTGTTTCGTTACTTTCTTTGATTATTTCCATTGTATCAGCGTCTAATAAAACTAATTTGACTGTACTATTTCCTTTATTTTCACCAGCAATAGCTAAATAACCATCTGTAGTTTTATAAATAGATCTATTTCTTATAACAGAAACTGGAGAAGTTTTAATTATTTCGCCTGTTGCTGTATTAAACTTAACAAGTTTTGAAAGCATTTTTGATTCATCAGATAAAATTATTCCATATTCTGTAGACATTTTTGCTTGTGCAATTTCTTCTTTTTGAACGATTTGCTGATCTTTTGCTATTTCTTTTCTTTCTGTTTGTGCTTCATTTTGTTTTACATCAGCTCTTTCTTGTTCTGTTTTAGCTTGTTCTTTGGCGGCATCTGTTTTTTGTTGTTGTTCATCTAGTTTTTCTTGTTCTGTTTGAACTACAGCTTCTTTTTCTTGAACTACTTCTTGAGCTTGTTTAGCTTCTTCTTGTTTTTTTTCTGCTTCTTTTGCAGCTACTTTGTCGTTAGGGTTTTTATCCGCTATTTCTTGAGACTTTTGAGCTTCTTGTTGTTTTGTGTCAGCTTCCTTTTTGGAGTTTTGCAAATCTTGTTTTGCATTATCAGTAGTTTTTTTCTGATTTTCTAGTTTTGTTTGTTCTTATA
>JAAZCS010000336.1 GCA_012513125.1 Treponema sp.
CACCAATACATCAATATTACAAAGAATATAATTGATTGACTCGTCGTTTTCCAATTCCAAATCCTCTTTTAAGAATCCAGTCCAGCAATAGATTTTTACATCTTTATATTTTTCATCAGATTTTATTTCTTTGATTATTTTTTGAACATAAGTTCTGTTTTCTTTGCATAAAGGTTCACCGCCAAGAATAGAAAGATTCCGTGTGATTCCGTTTTGTAAAATTCCAGTTTTGACTTTGGCAACTAATTCAGAAAATTCAATCTCTTTTCCTGCATTAAAATCCCAAGTTTCTGGATTATGGCAGCCTTCACATTTAAAAGGGCAACCTTGAAACCAAACGCTATACGCAATTCCGTCATCACTGTCTGTTATATCGTTTTCTATAATTCCTGCATATTTCATTTATTCCATAATACAAAAAAATCAGGGCTTTTACACCCTGATTTCGTTTATTTACGCCAGTTTTCTAATTTTTCTGAATGTTGGAATCTATCTTTAACTTCAGCTTGTTTTCCTTTATTAAAAGCTGTTTTGTAATCTCCAGTTAGATAACCAGTAACTCTTCTTAAATGACGAACATTTTTTCCGTGACATTGCGGACATTCTTCATTCATTTCACCAGTGTAGCCGCAGTCATCACATGAATCAGCTGGAACATTAATGGCAAAATAAGGAATGTCTTTTGCCATTGCATATTGAATTATTTGTTCAACAGCTTTTTCATTGTTTCTAGCTCCATCATCAAGTTCAACATATGTGATACATCCAGCTGACGAATATCCAGTAAGTTCACTTTCTATATCAATTTTTTGAAATGGAGAAACTTTTTTCCAAACAGGAACGTGAATTGAATTAGTAAAATATTCTCTGTCTGAAACGTTAGGAATTTTACCATAGCGTTCTTGGAATTTTCGCATTGAAGTGTAGCAAAGATTTTCTGCAGGAGTGTAATAAACACCAAAATTCAAATGATAATCCTTTTTGTATTCAGCACATCTGTCTTTGTACATTTGTTCAATTCTCTTTGCTAATTTCATGCCTTCTTCTGTAGTTTGATCAGTTCCTAAAAGGATTTGAAGTGTTTCTGCAAGACCAAGCTGACCGATAACAAGAGTTCCATGTTTTAATGCAGAACGTATTCCTTCTTCTTTTACGTAACCTTTCATTGTTCCGTTTTCCCACATGAATTTTGCAGATTCAATACTTTGCGAACAAATCCAGTTGTAACGTTCCAACAATTCTTCTTTAGCTTCAAAAATTGTTTTATCAAGAAGGGCCATAAAAGTTTCAACTAAATCAGTTCCCTTTTTCTCAGATTCGTCTTTAGCTTCCATTGCAAGAGTTGGCAGAACAATTGTGTTTGGAGCAATATTTCCCCTTCCGTCTTTTTCCATTGCAGAATTGATAACATTTCCAGGATCCAATCCGTCAACAACCTTAAGAATCGCATCTTTCCATGCTGAAGCTGCATTACAATCATAACCATTATATGTTCTGCAACCCATAGTTGTCATTGCACAATCTGGTCCGTCTTCATTTACAATAATTTTATTATCATCAATAGAAACATTGAACAAAGGCAAATACTCTGGATTCTTTTTGCAAACATTAATAAAAGATTGAATTTGGTCTTCTGTAAGAGAGTGAACAATTTCTTCTTTTTCGTGACGTGCTTCATCATGTCTCATATCAACAGACCAGTCGCAATTTGCATAATTTGGATAAAGTCTTCTAACTGTAGATTTCACAGCCAATTGGAACAAGTCGTAATTTGGAGTTCCCGGAACATCGTTTATGCCTTTTTTGAATTGAAATATTCCACATGGAAAAATACTTGTTTTATGAAAACGTCCAACACCCAATATTGAAGCATTTAAGAAAGTTTCTGTAACCATTCGACCTTCTTTTAAAGTGCATAATCCGTAATTGATTGAACTAAATGGCAATTGATCTCCAGCTCGACTTTGCAATGTATTCAAATTGTGATACATTCCCTCCACAGCTTGATTCAATTCTTTTACAGTCATATTCATTGCATAAGTAAATGATTTTGCATTTTTTTGATAGCGAGCAGAATCAATCGACTCATTTGAATCAAACTGAAAATCTATTTCTTTTTCTTCAATGTACTGAAGACCTTCTTTGTAATGTTTATAAAAAGAACGACGAACATAAGGAACCATCGTCCAATCCAAGTGCGTTGCCGAAACTCCACCGAATTGCTGAAGAGATTGTAACTGAAAAACAACTGCTATCAATTGAAAAGCCGTATTTATTGATTTTGCCGGTCTTACATCTGTCTGCCTTGTGTTAAACCCTTTTGCAAGCAAATCGTCAAAAGGTACACTTAAACAGTTGTGGTTTCCCAAAATGTAGGAATCCAAATCATGAATATATACTCGGTTATTAATATGATTGCTTCTGGACATTGGAGAAATGAAATTATCAAGGGCGATTTGTCTTGTTAATTCAGAAGCTGCTTCCCCTCTTCTGCCACCAAAAGAAAATTCGTCAACATTTGCATTTTGATTTTGAACATTTGAAGCCATAAGTTTTTCTTTCAAAACTTTCATGAAATCACTTCTTTTATTTCTTTCTTTTGTTCTTTCATTTCTATATGTGATGTAAACTCTGGCAACATCCTTATATTTTGAACCCATCAATTTTTGTTCAACTATATTTTGAATTTCCTCTACAGAAAGATCTTTTATCTCTAGAATTCTTTTAACATGATCACAAACTGATTTTATCAATACAGAGAAATTTTCATCTGGCTCCTTTTGTTCTGAAGCTTTAAAAGCTTTTTCCATTGCCTTAATAATCTTGTCTTCATCATATATGACAGCCCGTCCATCTCTCTTAATGATTTCCTGCATATTTTCTCCCAATTAAAATATAACCCCATATATAGTGTTACTATTAGAATGTATATATCGTTTTACACTATCTGTCAATATGATTTTTGAGTTTATATAAGAGATAATAAAAAGATTTTATGAAGGAGGAGGAAGCTAGACTTGAGCAGGAGAGAATTCCTTCAGAACATTTCTAGGTCAAAATGGTGTAATATTACACTTGTTGTTAAAGTCAAAAAGGTGTAATAATGGCATATACACTTAAATGAAAAGCAGTTTCTCAATTTCACGAATGGAAAATTATCAAACAAGGAAGAACAGCCTTGCTTGTGGTTTGATTAACCGGAACGAGTAAACGACGTTTGCAGTGTAATGTGCTTCTATCCTTTTCGCATCCATTCAGCTGTTATCGTCTTTGCATTGTCCCTCATTTGCACAGGTGTACCTTCAAACACAATCTGCCCGCCATTTTTTCCACCATCAGGGCCAACGTCAATTATCCAATCGGCATGGCGAGCTACGTCCAAGTCGTGCTCAATTATTATCATTGTATTGCCTTTGTCCACAATTCTGTCAAATAATGCAAGCAACTTTTCTGAAGCTAGTATAACTTAGTGGACACAGAAAATGTTACATAATATCTTATAAAAAGGAAAAGTAACATGGAAAAAGAACCACGAAAGTACACAGAAGAGTTCAAAAAGCAAATTGTTGAACTTCATGAAAATGGCAAGAC
>JAAZCS010000337.1 GCA_012513125.1 Treponema sp.
ATATCAAAATAAACGATAGAGCCTTTTTGATGAACAATCTTTTTATCAAAAACGCAACATTCAGATTCACCAATCATTCGTATTATTTTATATGGAATATAATTAGAAAAAAGTCTTATTGCATCTATATTGACAGATTTATTTAAATTTACACATCGATTGCAAGCTTTTTCCATTATCTATTGTCTCCAAACAAAGTAAATATTTTACATTATTCTCTACAGAATTTAAACAAGTATTTCCATTAAAAATATGTCTTGATGAAATTCCAGTCATTATATAAAATAAACTAATAATTCATAATAATTTTCAGTAATAAATGTCAATTTTTTAGGAGGATTAATGAAAAAAATATCTATTCTCTTTTCAATTTTCATATTTTTCTTAATTTTAATTTCTTGTAATAACACAAATGATTTTCTCGTATATACTAGCAATATTAGATTTTCCTTAAATCGTTCTTCTATAACAACAGAAACATTAGCTCCAGTATCACAACCTATTACAGCCTCAATTTATGAATATTCATCTGCAACATCATCAACTCTTTTACAAACTAGCAGTGCCGACTTATCATCAGATTCTGCAAGTTTTGTATTTATCAATATTCCTGTTAACACAAAAATTGTAATTGAAGTTGAAGCAACAATAACTTTCAAAGACGGTCAAGTTTCTACATACAAAGGTTCATCAGCAACAGCAATAGCCCCATATTATACTGTTAGTGCGGGAAATAACATAATTCCGATTTCAATTTCAAAAGAATCATCCGGTAATCATTCTATTACATATCATTTAAATGGACTTTCATTTATGGACGGCTATTCACCTGCAACATCGTTCAAAAGTGCAGAAACAGTAACATTGCCAACAATAACAGATCTCACATTTTCAGATACCACTTCAACTGACTACGGATTCCTCGGCTGGTTTTTAAATGAAGGATTCTTTGGAAATCCCGTGACATCATTAAGTGGTGATTCCTATGGCGATAACGTTGATTTGTACGCTCGTTTTGGAATTATCCTCTCCGACAGTTCATTGGTAAAAGAATCAATTACAACTCAAAGTGCTACGCCAAACCAAAGATTCCTTATTTCATGTACAGTTGATTATGCCACATATTCAAGCTTACTTGTTTGTCCATCAGGCACTCTTCATTTAGATTTAAAAAACATGAAGTGTATATCTGATACAACAGCAGAAACAATAACATCTACTGAACCAATTGTTGAAGGATATTCAACAGCCTCAACTGCAAATAAGACTTATCTTCAAAGTATTTATCTGCCTGATTCCACTACAGAAATCTCGCAAGGAACTTTCCAAGACTCCACCTCACTTTCATTTGTCGCAATTCCGTCTTCAGTTAAGGTAATAAACGAAAATGCATTCAGTAATTGCTCCCCAAGCCTAAAATTCTGCTTTGAATGGACAAACGGATGGTACTATATAGATAACAGCAATGGCACTTTTTCTCCTGATGCGGGCTATACAAACGGAACATACGTTGCTGATATTACAACTTTGCTAAAAGACGATACAAAAGTGTATATTTTCTATCACGATTAAAAAAAAGCTTTTATTGCAATAAAAATTACTTTATAAACAATAAAAGCTTTTTCAATTATTTTCAAAATGTTTTCTAAAAAGAATTAAACGTTAAATTTGAAGAATAAAACATCGCCATCTTGCACAACGTATTCTTTTCCTTCTTGTCTAAACTTTCCAGCTTCTTTTATTTTTTGCTCTGTTCCGTATTGTCTTAAATCTTCAATAGAATAAGCTTCAGCTCGGATAAAGCCTTTTTCAAAATCAGTATGAATTACACCTGCTGCTTGAGGTGCTTTGCTTCCAACATGAATTGTCCAAGCACGGCATTCATCAGGTCCACCTGTAAAGAATGTTCTTAAACCCATCAAGTGATATGTTTTTCTAGCCAAAACAGCGAGTCCGCTTTCTGCAAGCCCAACAGAATCCATAAAATCTTTTCTGTCAGCAGGGTCTGTAATTTCAGCTAAATCAGCTTCAAATTTTCCACAAATAACAACAACTTCAGAATTCTCTTCAGCAGCATATTTTTTTACAATTTCAACGTATTTATTTGTTCCATCCGCAATTGAATCTTCATCAACGTTTGCAACATAAATTGTCGGCTTCATTGTCAAAAGGAACATATCTGCAACGGCAATTTTTTCATCATCAGACAAATTAGCCATTCGTGCACATTTTCCATCAATCAACAATGGTTTTATTTTAGCAACAGCACTTGTCCAAGGTGCATATTTCTTTTCTTCTTCTTTTCCCAAAGAACGAACAGATCTTGTTACTTTATCTTGTCTTTTTTCAATTGTATCCAAATCAGCTTGAGCCAATTCCCAATTAATTGTCAAAATATCACTTTCTGGATCAATTGGGGCAGCTTCATTTGCATTATCCCTAACATGCATAATATCAGGATTATCAAAACATCGAACTACATGTGCAATTACAGAAGTTTCCCTTATATTTGCCAAAAACTTGTTTCCAAGTCCCTCTCCTTGTGATGCACCTTTTATAAGCCCCGCAATATCTACAAATTTTACAGCTGCTGGAGTTTTCTTTTTTGGTTGAAAAACACTAGCCATAAAATCCAATCTTTCATCTGGCAAATCAACAATCCCCACGTTAGGATCAATTGTACAAAACGGAAAATTTTCCGCAGCGGCTGGAGCAGCAGTTAAAGCTGAAAATATCGTAGATTTTCCAACATTTGGCAATCC
>JAAZCS010000338.1 GCA_012513125.1 Treponema sp.
AGTATGCAACCCCGGATGAAATGTATTATGGGGTGTTTACAAATAGAAATGACCAAGTTGATATGTTATCAGCTTAAAAAAAAGAAGGAAATCCACTGAACTTTTATAAAAAACTGTATTGACAAAAGGGCTCACTATAATTTTAACATGATGAATCGTTTCAATATCAAAAAATCGGATATAAGCAAGGTTTATAAAGGTAAAATAAAATATATCAACGACAAATTGTCCTTTTTCGAAAAACATAAAATGGTAATTATTCCTACTACAATAATCATTGTAATTCTTATTTTATTCAGTATTTTTTCAATATTGGTTAATGAACAAAAAAGAATTGTGGTTAATCAACTAAAAGAAAGAAGAAAAATGCTTAACAATCTGCTCGATAACATTGCAGGTGGAATATTAATCTACAAAATCAATAACTCAACAGAAAACGTAATCACTGTTTCTTTCTGTAGTGAAGGAATCGCAAAAATCTTTGGATATTCAAAGGAAGATTTTGAAACAGATACAATAAACTTTTTTAAAAACATAATTCCTCAAACTGATATAAAGAAAATAAAGAACGAATTAATTAATGGCAATACAGATAAGAAATCAATTTTTCTACGCTTCCGAGGAATGCATAAAAATGGTTCATCAGTATTGGCATCTGCAAATACAACTTGGGCGTATAACGAAAAAGATGGAACTACAGTTTATTACGCTGTAGTAATGGATAATACGCAACAAGAGAAGATTCTAAAGGCTGAACAAGAAGCTTTAAAAGCAAAAATCTCAAACGACGCAAAAAGTGTTTTTCTTTCACGGATGAGCCATGACATTCGCACTCCATTAAATGCAGTCCTTGGATTTACAGAACTGGCTATGAAAGAGCAAAATATCCCTCATGAAGTCATAGATTACTTAACTAAAATCGATACCTCTGGAAAATATCTCTTAGGACTAATTAACGATATACTTGATATATCAAAAATTGAAAGTGGTAAAGTTGAACTTCACGAAAAAAATGTAAATACAAAAGTTTTTCTTGATAATATAGTTGAAGTATTCAAATCACAAGCAGAAGAAAAAGGAATTAGTTTCATTACAGATTTTTCAGAAGCACCAGTCGAATGGCTTATTATGGACGACTTGAGAACACGCCAAATCTATTCAAATCTTCTAAACAATGCAATTAAATTTTCACAAAGCGGTTCAGAAATTCATTGGACTATTAAAAATATTTTTATTGATGATAAAAACATACATACAGTTTGTTCCATAAGTGATCAAGGTTGTGGAATGACTAAAGAATTCATGAAAAAAATGTTTAAACCTTTCGAACAAGATAATCAAACATACTCAACTACAGGAACAGGTTTGGGGCTATCAATTGTAAAAAACCTAATTGATCTTATGGGTGGAACAATACACGTAAAAAGTGAAGTTGGAAAAGGCTCTACATTCACTTTTGAACTAGACAGAAAACTTGGAACTCCACAAGAAGAACCTAAGGAAAAAGAAAAATATTCTTATGCTTCTTTAACTGGAAATAAAATTCTTCTAAGCGAAGATAATCATATTAATGCAATTATAACAGAAAAACTTTATCAAATGTTAGTTGTGAAGTTGACATTGCTGAAAATGGTAAGATATGTGTTGATAAATTTACATCATCAAAACCAAATGAATACGCTGCAATTCTTATGGACATTAGAATGCCTATCATGGACGGATTGGAAGCGACAAAAGCAATAAGAAAACTTGAAAGACCTGATGCAAAAACAATTCCTATAATAGCAATGAGTGCATATGCATGTGACGAAGACATTCACAAGAGTCTTGAAGCTGGAATGAATGACCATATTGCAAAACCTGTTGATCCAGAAAAATTGTATGACTCATTAGTTCAACAAATAATAAGTAAAGATAAACAAAATGCCTGGAATTTTTCACAGGTGTGCTGAATCATTTTGACGGAAAAAGCACTACGATTAGAGGAATCTTTAATTATTGCACAGTAAGTCCCGCGTGATGGCTTTTAAACTGATTAGAGTCCTTGGGCAAGACAAGAGTTTTGTTACCAGTTGCAACTCCATAATGAGAAAGAATTAAGCATTATAAATTTACAAGACATTTGTCATAGTTTGATGTTTTCATTTTCCCCTTTTATAATGGCTCGTATTCCACAACAGCGTTAATCATTTTATTTGCATACCTTAGCTGATTTCGGATAGTTTTCCTTTCTATAAAAAATTTATCCGCGGCTTCCCAAATAAAAACCCAACCTATAATTTCTAAAACAGTTGACCATACTTCTGGAATCTCCATGTAATTTGCAACAAACATAAATGCAATCACAATAATTC
>JAAZCS010000339.1 GCA_012513125.1 Treponema sp.
AATCAGCAGTAATGCAAATTTTCATTACAAGTTTTTTTCTACTTTTTTATCATAGAAAATTTAAAATTTTACTATTCATTGTTATGAGTTCGGTTTTAATATGTGGTTTTGTTGTCATCACATTGTTTAGAGATAATGGAAAATCTAAAGTTGATTTCATTGAATTGATTTATATTTATTTTCTTTCACCGTTGCCAGCATTTGATTTGCTGATAAACAATAAACTTTCAGTGAATGAATATCCAGTTGCCTCTACAGTGCTTGGATTTTTTTATAGAATCTTATCTAAAATAACTGGTTCTTATGTTCCTGATTCAGGTCTTGGTTTTGTTTTTGTACCTGTTCCAACAAATGTTTATACGATTATGTTAACTGGATATTTAGATTTTGGAAGATATGGAATGTTCCTTTTTTCATTTCTTTATGGAATTTTATGGGGAATTTTTTATTCTTTTGTAAAAAGAAATTATAAATTCTATAAAATTCTTTATGCATGTTTTCTTAATGTCTTGTGCCTACAATTTTTTGCAGATTATCTTTTTCCATATTTAGCAATCTTTATATATCAAATTTTAATAATTGAATTTATTTATCATAAATCGAAATTTACAGATTTTAATTATTTGAGGTTAAATACATAATGATTGATATAATCCTAGCTTCTTACAATGGAGAAAAATACATTGCCCAGCAGTTGCTTTCTCTTGTCGCTCAGACATTCAAAGACTGGAAATGCATTATACATGATGACGGTTCAACTGACAGAACCGTGGAAATTATAAAGAAGTTCTGCAGTGTTGATTCCAGATTTGTTTTTGTTGAAGATTCTGTGCAATTGAAAAATCCCGGGAAGAATTTTCTCCAAGCGCTTGAATATTCAACTTCAGACTTTATTTGTTTTTGCGACCAAGATGACATTTGGCTTGAAGCCAAACTTGAAAAGCTTTATTCTGCGATTTTATCAAAAGATAATTCCATTCCGCAGGCTGTGTTTTGCAACGCTTATCTTTGGAATTCACAAACAAACAAAATATGGGGAAATGCAACTCTTGCATTTCCGAGTAATGTCGAAAGCCTTTTGTTTTTAAACTGTGGCATTCAGGGGGCTTCCGCTATATTCAATAAAAAAATGAGAAACTATCTTCTTGTAAAGACTGGAAACCTTGTTATGCATGACTGGTATTTGACGATTCTTGCCTGCACGGTCGGAAAAATTGGCTATCTTCATGAAAATTTGATGCTTTACCGTCAGCATGAGAATAACGTTACAGGAAATGCGTCCGGGAGTATTTCTGAAAAATTCAAGAATTTCTTTAAAAATAAAAATCCGCTTGTTGATAAAAAGCATTATGAAAGCCTCGTTTGCTTTTATGATGCCTGGAAGAAAAAACTGAATGAGAATGATTCAAGAAGTATCTGTCGCTTTATAAAATCTGTAGACAAAAATTTCTTTTATAGGCTTTTTATGATTCTTTCTGAAAATTGGAATATTTATGGTTCAAAAATAAAACTTATTCTAAAGTTTTTTATACGTCCATATTTTGGAGGCAATAGATGATTACTGTTTTTACTCCCACTTATAACCGTGCCTACATTCTTCCAAAACTCTACGAAAGCTTGTGTGCGTAAACTGATAAGGATTTTGAGTGGCTTGTAGTTGACGACGGAAGCACAGACGAAACTTTTTTGCTTTTAGAAAAATGGAAAGCAGAACAGAAAATAAATTTAAACTATCAATTCAAGAAAAATGGAGGATTGAATAGTGCTTATAATTTTGCTGTTTCGATGACAAATAACGAAATTTTTTTTCGAGTTGATAGCGATGACAGCATAAAGAAAAATGCTATTGAAGAAATAAAAAGTAATTGGTATCTGGTAAATGGTAATGAAAAACTTTGTGGGCTGGTTTTTTTGTCAGTATATAAAGATGGAAAAATCGTTGGGAAGCATCCTTTTAATAAAAACACAGAGTCAAATTTTTTTGAATACAGAAATAAATTCGGCGCAATTGGTGATAGAGCTGAAGTTATAAAAACATCCGTATTGAAACAATATCCATTCCCTAAATTTGGCAATGAAAAATTTTGTCCTGAAGGTTTGATGTGGAATCGAATCGCAAAAAATTACAATGCTATTTATCTAAATATTCCAATTTATGAACGTGAGAACATTGCAGACTCAATTACTACAAATGTCGTTGCAACATTAAAGAAAAATGCGATAGGAGCAACTGCATATTATTCTGAATTACTTAATATGAGACCACGATTTTCGTATTTTATGAAAAATTCTTTATTATTCTGGCGATATGCATTTTATAACAGAAAGAAACTTACTGAAAATCTTCGGATGATACCAGTTTTATCTTGGTTTTTTATTATTCCAGCTTTAGGAATCTTAATAATTGACAAAATAAGGGGGCGTTAATATGACTTCAGAGATTCCCCATATAATCCATTACTGCTGGTTCGGCGGAAATCCGCTTCCTGAGCTTGCCGAAAAATGCCTTGCTTCTTGGAA
>JAAZCS010000031.1 GCA_012513125.1 Treponema sp.
CTGGAGAACGGAGACCTCGTGCCGCAAAAATGGCCGGTCTTCAAAAAGTTCCTGTTCAGCTTAGAAAGTTTGATGAAGTTAAAAAATTGGAAGTTGCTCTTATTGAAAATATTCAGAGGGCAGATTTAAATCCGATAGAAGAAGCAAATGCTTACTATAATTTGATTCAATTAAGTGAACTAAGTCAAGATGAAGTTGCAAAGCGTGTTGGAAAAAATCGTTCAACTGTTGCAAATGCAATCCGACTTTTACGACTTCCTGAAGATATTCAACATTCATTGTCAAATGGACAAATTTCTGCTGGTCATGCACGTGCAATTTTAATGGTAAAGAATGATTCTGATATGCGTATATTATATGGCAAAATAATTGGATCATCTTTGTCTGTTAGGGAAGCAGAATCATTGGCTGACCAATATAATAATGGCGGTCGTGCAGCTTCAAAAAAGAAAGAACAAAAACGAACAAAAAAAGATCCTGATGTTGAAAACTTTGAACAAGACATAAAGAACATTTTTGGAGTTAAAAATGTAGAGTTAAAAGGTGACATGGAAAAGGGTGCTCTTGTGATTAATTATTCTTCTCATGCCGATTTTGACAGAATTTATAATGTTCTTAATTCATTAAAGTAGCAATTTTTTGCTATAATTTTTGATTAGTCAATTGCAAGAAAAGCTTTATAGCATTCATATATCTGGCTAATATCTTCTTTTGCCGTTATTTCCCATGGGGCATGCATACTTAACACTGCAACTCCTGCATCAATAACATTCATTCCGTATTTTGCGGCATGATAGGCAATTGTGCCACTTCCACCTTGGTCTACTTTACCAATTTCTGCAAATTGAAATGAAACATTTGCTTTTTCCATTACAGAACGGATTGTCGCTATAAATTCAGGGCTTGCATCGTTTGCCATTGATTTTCCTTTTGTACCAGTGTATTTTTGGAAAACAACGCCTCCTCCGAGGAATGAAGAATTATCTTTGTCATATAAATTAGAATTAAGTGGATCGTAGGCAGAGTTTACATCGCTTGAAAGCATAAAGCTATTTGATAAGCAACGTCGTAAAACAATTTCTGAATAATTGTCTTGTAATTTTTCCAATATTTCCGAAACCATATTTTCATATAAGTGTGATGAAAAACCCGTTGCTCCAACACTGCCAATTTCTTCTTTATCAACACACAAGCAACACATAGTTTTATTTTCAACTTGTGAATTCAATAAAGCTTGAACAGAAGTGAAAGCACAAGAGCGATCATCTTGCCCGTAACCAAGAATCAGAGATCTATCCAACCCCAAATCTCGTGCTTTTCCAGAAGGAACAATTTCTAGTTCAGCTGAATTAAAATCAGCTTCTTCTATGTTGTACATTTCTTTTAATAGACCCAAGATAATCTTTTTACTTTTTTCTTTTATAGTATCTTTTGTGTTGTATTGAGGCGAAACAGAACCCATAATAACATCAAGAAGTTCACCTTTAATAAAATCTGAAGCTTTGTCTTTTAATTGATCTTGAGCTAGATGTGGCAAAATGTCAGAAATGCAAAAAACTGGTTCATCAACATTTTCACCAATAATTATTTTTACAGAAGTTCCATCTTTTTTGCAAACAACACCATGAATTGCAAGTGGAATTGTTGACCATTGGTATTTTTTTATTCCGCCATAATAATGCGTATTCAAATATGTTATTGAATCTTTTTCATAAAGAGGATTTTGTTTTACATCAAGCCTTGGAGAATCAATATGTGAACAAAGAATGTTAATTCCTTCACTCAAATCATTTTTTCCAATTTGAAATAGAGCGATAGCTTTGTTAATTTTTGAAATATATACTTTGTCACCAGCTTTGATTTTTTTTAGAGAAGAAATATCCTTGAATCCATTCTTTTTTGCAAGTGCAATTATTTCAGAAACGCATTCCCGTTCTGTTTTTCCATTATTTAGAAAGTTCTTGTAATCGCATATTAATTGTTCGTTCATAAAATAATCCATTCAAATAAAATATATAATATTGTACAACTTTTCTTATATTTTTTTCAATTGATTACAAATATTATCTTTTGAGGAGTATGCACGGCAATGTACAATTTGTTGTTTCTTCGTTGCACAATTGTTTATAAAGAATTTCTGCGGATTTTTGTCCTATTTCTTCAAGAGGAATTTTCATTGTGGTAAGTAGTGGATTCAAAAAATCAGAAATCAAATTGTTATCAAATCCACATACAAAAATGTCTTTTTTTGGGTCTTTGTTGATTTCATGCAAATAGTCATAAACACCAGCTGCCATTAAATCATTAAAGCAAAATATTGCGGAAAAAGATTCACCTGTCGCAAATAATTTTTTACAAGATTTATAGCCACTTTCACGATTCCATTCACCATTTACTATGATTTTTTCATTTGGAATAATATTGCTATCGTTTAATGATTCCATAAATCCTTGCAATCGATAAATTGTATGAAAGTTATTTTCTGTTCCTTTTATGACAGCGATTTTTGTATGATTTAAACTTATTAGATAATTTGTCATAATTTTTGATGATGTTTTATCATCAATGGTGATTGACTTGTATTTTGAATTCGCAGAAAAAGAATATGAGATAACAAGTGGAATATTTAGTTTTTCATTAATACAGTCAATAATCCTTGCGTGTCCGGCAACGTAAATTATTCCGTCAACCCTTATAGACAAAAATTCATCAATTGCCTGATTTACTTCATCAACATATTCAGTTTTTTTATACCAATTGTGTCCCCATTTAGAATAAAGTCGTAGATTTTCAAGAATGACTTTGTAATTCATGTTTTCAAAATAGGACATGATGCCTTCAATAATTTGTGGGGAACTAAATAATGAAATATCTTCTATAATTAATCCAATTATTTTTGATGTTTTTTCCCTTAATCCTCTTGAAAGAAAATTTGGTTTGTAGCCATTTTAATTAATTTTTTTTATTATTCGTTGTCTCGTTTTTTCAGAAACATTTGATTTTCCATTTAAGATATTAGAAACGGTAGCTATAGAAACAGAACATTCGTCAGCAAGTTCTTTTAGGGTAATCATTTATCTTTATCCAGAAGTTCTAATTTCTCAATTCTTTCTACGATTGTGGGATGTGAATAATTCCAAAAAACATAAACATCGGGAATAAATAATTCAGAAAGATTTTCGCTGTTTAGTTTTATCAAAGCTGTAATTAAATCTTTACTTGATGAACAAATATCATGTGAGAATTTATCAGCCTCATATTCATCTTTTCGTGAGAAATAGTTGGAAATTGGTGAAATCAGTTCTTGTAAACTAGAGAATAATAATGTTGAAATGAAAATACCTACAAACTGAAACTGTGAAATATCACTGATGGAGTTAAATCCGAAAGCAGTGTACATAGAATTGCATTGTGATAATTTGAACAAGACAAATAAAACACATAATTCAAGCGGAATTAGAAAAATCATTCTTTTTAAAATATGTCTTAGTTTGTAGTGACCAATTTCATGACCTAAAACAGCTGTAATTTCATCTGGTGTGAGTTTTTTTACAAGTGTGTCAAAGAGCACAATTCTTTTAGTTTTTCCAAATCCAGTAAAATATGCATTTGAATGAGCACTTCTTTTTGATGCATCCATAATAAATACGCCATCAGAGATAAAATCAGCTTTTTTTAATAATTGTTCTAGTTTTTGTTTTAAGTCGCCTTCTTCAACTGGTGTA
>JAAZCS010000340.1 GCA_012513125.1 Treponema sp.
ACAAGATAAAAAAAATATTGGTATTAGGAATAAGAACTCTTTTCGCATACCTAATAATAATTCATTTTTCAATCTTATTTAAGACTTTTAATTTATTTTATGTTGCATTTATGCTATATTTTAATGATGATTAATATAGCAATTATTACGGGTGCAAGCTCTGGAATGGGAAAAGAATTTGCAAATCAGATTTCTACTAATTCTCTTTATGATGAAATATGGATTATTGCAAGAAGAAAAGACAAACTTGATGAAATTTCCTTACAATTGAATAATCAAACTAATTCAAAAAAAGTTATACCTATAGTTCTAGATATTTCAAAAAAAGAAAGTATCTTTATACTACAGAATGAACTTTTGAAGAAACAACAAGAATTATCATTATTAAACAATTCTCTAAATATTCAACTATTAATTAATAATGCTGGGTTTGGAACATACGGACCTTTTGATGATACAGACATTAATAAAGAGATGGAAATGGTTGACTTGAACTGTACAGCTTTAACTGGAATTACAGGTATTTCAATTCCTTTCATGCATGAAGGCTCACAAATAATTAATACTGCAAGTATGGCTTCATACTGGGCTTTAGGCAATTTCGCAGTTTATGGAGCGTCAAAAGCATATGTACTAAGTTTTACAATAGCATTAGCGGCTGAACTAAAACACAAAGGTATAAAAGTATGTGCTTTATGTCCAGGTCCTGTTTCAACAGAATTTGCAAATGTAGCGTCAAATGGAGAGCGAAAAGAAGTAAAACATGGCGTTGAAACATCAAAAGTTGTTAAACATTGTTTAAAACAAGCATCTAAAAATAGAAAAACTGCGATTTATGCGTTCAAATGGAAAATTGAGGCATTTGGTAGCCACTTATTCGGAAAATATTTAGGAGCTTGGGCTACATACAAATTCTGCAAAAGACCTTATAAAAAATAGGATTTTTGACACTATTAATAAAAAAGTATATAGTTATTTAATTATGGGAAAAGAAGGCTGCGGACAGATGCTGGACTCAACCTCAAAAAAAATCCCCCAATATATATTCATATAAACAGGAGATTTATTTTATGGATGTTGTAGAAAATGATTTTACAATAAAAAGCGCTTTATTCACCGATTTTTACGAATTAACAATGGCACAAGGATATTGGAAAAAAAACATGAATCAATTAGTTGTATTTGATATGTTCTTTAGAAAAAATCCATTCAATGGTGGTTTTTCAGTCCTTGCTGGTAATGAAACTCTACTTGATATTATTACTTCTTTTTCTTTTTCTGATTCAGATATAGCTTTTTTAAAAGATCAGAAGATATTTGAAGATGGCTTTTTGGAATATCTCAAAGAATTTCATTTCACTGGTGATGTTTACACTATGGATGAAGGAACTATTATTTTTCCACAAGAACCATTAATACGTATTCATGCAAATTTAATTGAAGCACAAATTCTTGAAGGTTTAGTACTAAATCATGTTAATTTTCAAAGTTTAATTGCTACAAAAACAGCAAGAATTTGGCTTGCGTCAAAAAAAGCCCCAATTATGGAATTTGGACTTAGAAGAGCCCAAGGACAAGATGGTGCCATGAGTGCTACAAGAGCTGCCTATATTGGAGGAGCTGCTGGAACTTCAAATACTTTAGCTGGAAAAAAATACGGAATTCCTGTAATGGGCACAATGGCTCATTCATGGATTATGGCACATACTTCGGAATTAGAAGCTTTTAGGGAATACGCACAAATCTATCCAGAAAATTCAGTCTTTTTAATTGACACTTATGACACTCTAAAATCTGGTATCAAAAATGCAATTATCGCCGGTGGTGAATTGGTAAAAAAAGGATACAACTTTGGAGTTAGACTTGATTCTGGAGATATTTCATACCTTACGAGAGAAGTTAGAAAAGAACTAGATAGAGCTGGATTCCCTCAAGCAAAAATTAGTGTTTCAAATGAGTTGACAGAAGAAATCATTACCACGTTAGTTGCAAGCAATGCACCAATCAACAGTTGGGGAGTTGGAACACACATGGTAACAGGCGGAAACGAATCATCATTCACTGGTGTGTATAAATTAGCAGCAAGACATGATAAAGAGACAGATTCTATTCTTCCTGCAATGAAGTTTTCTGATAATCCTGCAAAAACAACTAATCCTGGAATAAAAAATGTTTTCAGACTTTATGACGAAAATGGTATGGCTGCGGCTGATATTCTAGCTTTGGATGACGAAACCTTAGAAGAAGGCAAAGAATACAGATTCTATCACCCAATGGTTGATTACAGACAATTCACATTTACGACTGGAAAGATTGTCCCGTTATTAAAAAAGCGAATTGATCAAGGAAAGCGAATTGGTTGTAGACTGCCAGAATCGGAACAACTTGCAATAAGCAGAACAAATGTTGAAAGACAACTAGAATCATTTGATGAATCATATAAAAGAATTCTAAATCCTCATATTTACAAAGTATCAATTACAGAAAAATTGAAAGATTTAAAATTAAAATTTATTAACGAAAATATTAAATAATCATTTTACCATAAATATAAATATTCATTTTTTATATTTATGGTAAATATTCAGATTGCACATTTTGTAAAGATTTGAACATTATTTCTTTCTTTTGCTGATTGTTCTCTGTTAACAATGCTAATAATCTTCTTGATTCTTTTCGTCCAGAATTATCTTGATATGAACAAGTACATGTGTATTTGGAATACCCTTTTTCATTCATATAATCGATAATCATTGTTTCGGGAATATAACACAAAGGTCTTATAACAGTAATTGGATATTTGTTATATTTAAATAAGGGTATCATTGTCGACAAATTGCCTTTATTCATCATATTCATAATAAAAGTTTCTAAGATATCATCCATATGATGTCCTAATGCAATTTTATTAAATCCATTCTTAATAGCATAATTTAATAATTCTGTACGTCTTTGGCACGAACACCACCAACAGCTCATTTTTTCATTTTTCTTCAATCGGTTCAATACATCACAATCAATTGTATTAAGTGGCACATTCCATTTCGAATATAAATTTTTTACATCCAAAGGAAACGAAGATGCAAAATCTGAATGAATATAAAGAGCTTCATAAGAAAAATTTACTGATTTTCTTTTCATTCTATTTGAAAAATATTTTACTAATAATGTTGAATCCTTGCCACCCGAGACACCAATAAGAATTCTATCTCCATCTTCAATCATATTGTATTCAAAGATAGCCTTATCAATTCTTGAATGAATTTGCTTTATTTCTGCCATATTATTATTTACTAAAAATAAATGCACTTTCAAAAATGAAAGTGCATTATAAAAGATATCAATTTACATAAATTAAACCAATAGCGTTAAATTACTCTGTTGGTCTTTTTTTAAAGGATTTGCTTTCTAGAATAGCCTGACCTTCACCAATCTTTTGTTCCATCATAGCTCTTACTTTTAATGGGAGTCCAAACAAAGTGATAAATCCTTGTGCATCTTTGTGATCGTATAGTTCACCAGTTGTAAATGAAGCAATGCTTTCATTATAAAGTGAATATTTTGAACCAGAACCAGCTCCACGAATTGCACCTTTAATTAATTTAACTTTGGCCCAACCTGTTACAGTTTCTTCAGTTTTATCAACAAAAGCCATGCATGAATCCATTAATGTTGTAAACCATTTGCCATCATAAATCAATTCTGCAACTTTTAATGAAACTTGCTGTTTATAATGATAAGTATCTCTATCCAAACATAAATGATCCATCATTCTGTGTGCTGTGTATAAAATTACTCCACCTGGAGTTTCATAAACACCTCTTGATTTCATTCCAACACAACGATTCTCACAAATATCAACTAAACCAACACCATTTCTGCCACCAATTTTGTTCAATTCATTCAATAAATCCAAAGAATTCATTTTTTTGCCG
>JAAZCS010000341.1 GCA_012513125.1 Treponema sp.
AGCTAAACTGTCAGAATATGGCGAAAATCCTGCATTACAAAAAGCCGAAATTGAAAGAAATATTCCATAAAAAATGTAATTTTGTTCACCAGAATTCCGCAAAAAAATAGCTAAAAAAAGAGCTCCTAAAGCCTGAACAGAAAAAGTTATACCTAAAATTCTAAAAAGAATCCCTTTTGCTTCAACTTCAGCGTCTTCAGTAAAATAATCTTTAATTATATTTCTATTTATAAGCGAAACTTTTCCAGATGAAAAAACAAGATAAATTGTAAAAAAGGCAACGAGTCCAAACCCTCCAGCTTCAATAAGCAGCATTAACAGAACAAAACCAGCCGAAGAAAAAACACTCATATCAACAGTTGAAAGCCCCGTAACACAAATTGCTGAAATTGTTGTAAACAAAGCATCAATTAATGGAATTTGTTGTTTAGATGAATAAAAAATGGGTATTTGAAATAAAGCGGTACCTACAACAGCAAGCGTGAAAAAATACATAAACAAGCGTGCCGTTGCAGATTTAAATTTTAGATTCATTATATTTTATAGTATAATGAATCTTTTTTAGAACTTATAGTAAAAAAATAAACGTTTATCAAAATTTTTGTTTATTCCTTTACTCCACCAATTGTCATACCAACAATAAAATATTTTTGCATAAATGGATAAACCAAAAGAATTGGAAGTGTCGCAACAATCGTAATTGAAGCACGAATACTAATTGGGGTTACCATTCCACTTCCTCCGGCGGCACCTGCAAGTGCAAGGGCACCAGCATCGGCGGCACTATGACTTTGATTTTGACTCGACTGCAGAAATTCCATCAAAACATATTGCAATGAATGAAGATTTACTTTTTGTGATGCATAAAGATAAGTATCAAACCAACTGTTCCAAGCGCCAACAGCAACGAATAACGAAACCATTGCCACAGCCGGAACAATCAAAGGCATAATTATATTCAAGAAAATTCTAAATTCTCCAGCACCATCAATTCTTGCAGATTCTACAAAACTATCAGGAAGACCGCGAATATATGTTCTTACTAAAATAAAATTGAAAACATCAATTAAATTAGGAACAATATATACTGCATAAGAATTTAACAAATGAAGCTGACGCATCAAGAAATATGACGGGATGATACCAGCACTTACATACATAGAAATAACAAGAATCGTTGTACAAGGTTTTCTTAAAATATATTCTTTTCTACTTAATGAATAAGCCAAAAGACCTGTACAGAAAACGCTCAACACAGTTTGAAGAATAGTTCTTGTAACAGAAATTAAAAAAGCCTGAAAAATAGCACCAGTCGCAAAAACCGCTTTATAGTTCTGCATAGTGAATTTTCTTGGCCAAAAAGTGATTCCTCCTCTTAATGAATCCAAACCATCATTAAATGAAACTGCAATTGTATTCCAAAAAGGATAAACAGTTACAATAACAAGAGAAGAAAGAATAATAAAATTTACTAAATTAAAAATTATATTTGATGTATTTGTTAATCGTTTTGCTTGTGAAAAACTTCTTTTTGAATTTATTTGTTCCATTATATTAACCTTTCCTCGTCACTTTTTTGTGCAACCCAGTTTGCAGCCAGCAACAAAATAATATTAACGACATTCTTAAAAATTCCCGCGGCAGTTGCCAATGAGAAATTGAATATCTTAAATCCATACTTTAGAACATAAATATCTATAGTTTCTGCCACATCCTGAATAATTCCATTTTGCAAGAAGAAAGGCATTTCAAAGTTTGCATCAAGAATGTGACCCGCACTCATAATCATCATAATTATTATAGTTGGACGAATACCTGGCAAAGTTAC
>JAAZCS010000032.1 GCA_012513125.1 Treponema sp.
AAAGAAATTACATCAAAGATCGGTTATAATGATCAAAACTATTTTAGTAGGATTTTCAAAAACAAATTCGGTATAGCCCCAAGTGAATATAAATTTTCAAAAAAATAGGATTATTATATGAAGAAAAGCATTTTTCTACTATTTATAAGCATCTCTTTAAGTTTTATTTCCTGCAAGAAAACAAATTCAACATTAAATTCCGGGGGAAATAAAGATAAAATTGCAAATGAAGAAATCACAATTGGTTTATCAATTGATACAATAGCCATTGAACGTTGGCAGAGGGATTTAGATGTCTTTGTAAATAAAGCAAAAGAATTGAATGCCAATGTTATTGTTCAAAATGCAGGAAATGATATTGAAGAACAAAACAGGCAGCTTATGTATTTGTACGACTGCGGTGTTGATGTAATTTTAATTATTTCTAAAAAAGCAGATGGCTTGGTTGATACAATACAAAAAATCAAAAGCAAAAATATTCCTATAATCTCATATGACAGGTTAATCCTTAATTCCCCAATAGATTTGTACATCACAATAAACAGCAAGGAAGTTGGCGAAATAATGGCAAAAAGAATGCTTCAAATTGCAAAAGGCCCTATATGGTATTTAATACTTGGTCCAAAAGAAGACTACAACATGACATTCATTCAACAAGGAATTAAGAAAGTAATAGGTAACACAAATGTAAAAATTGACTATATTTATTATACAAACGGTTGGAATTATGATTTATCTTACAAAGAGACAGTTAGGTTATTAACGCAAAAATCAATTCCTGATTGTTTTATTTGTGGAAATGATGCTGTAGCAGATAGTGTTCGCCAAGCAATAGACGAATATAGCCCCAATAAGAATATTCCACTCTGCGGTCAAGACGGCGATATTATCGCCTGTCAAAACATTGTCAATGGATTGCAAGATTTTACGGTTTATAAACCAATCAACGAACTGGCAGAAAAAGCGGCTGAATATGCAGTTCTTTTTGCACAAAACAAAGACACTTCTGTAATCACTAGCAACTTTGAAACAATTAACAATGGTTTTGCGGATATTCCTGTAGTTTGGCTTCATCCTCAGCTTGTAGATAAAAGTAACCTTGATGAATTGATAATTCAAAATGGTTTTCATACAAAAAAAGAAATTTATCTGGATAATTCTAAATAACAAAAAAATCCAGATTGTACCAGTTTTTTTCACGTCTTTTTTTATTCTTTTTATAGAAAATGACAAAATAATTTAGATTTTTTATAATCAAACTTTTTTTCTTCATCTTATAATTTTTATAGATACAACAAATGGATATTTTAAAATGTTCATTTGTTTTCATAAAGATTTTTTAGGAGGAATCTAATGAAAAAAATTATCGCTATTTTATTAGTAGCAGCTTCTTTAACAGCAAGTATTTTTGCTGCTAGCAAGAAAAGTGCAAAAATTGGTGTTTCAATGCCAACAAAGGATTTACAGAGATGGAATCAAGATGGTTCAAATATGAAAAACCAATTGAAAAAAGCCGGCTATCGTGTTGACTTGCAATTTGCAAATAATGATATTGCAACTCAAGTTTCACAAATTGAAAACATGATTACTGGTAACTGTGAAGTTCTAGTTGTTGCATCAATTGATGGTTCAGCTTTGAAAAACGCTCTCGACGCTGCAAAAAAGAAGGGAATCAAAGTTATTGCTTATGACAGACTAATCATGAACTCTGATGCTGTTTCTTATTATGCAACATTTGATAACTACAAAGTTGGAACTTTACAAGGTGACTTCTTGGTAGAAAAATTAAACCTCAAAAACAGAACTTCAAAAGATCCTGCTTATATTGAACTTTTCACAGGCTCACCTGATGACAACAATATCAACTTCTTCTTTGGTGGAGCAATGGATGTTCTAACACCTTATATCAACTCTAAAGTTTTAGTAGTTCGCTCAGGACAGACTTCAAAAGCACAATGTGCAACTTTGAACTGGTCTACTGAAGAAGCTCAAAAACGTATGGAAAACTTAATCACTTCTAATGGTTATGGTCCAAAAGGAAAAAAACTTGATGCAGTTTATTCATCAAACGATTCTTGTGCAATGGGTATTACAAACGCATTAGTTGCTGCAGGTTATACAGCAGATAATTTCCCAATCGTAACTGGACAAGACTGTGATATCGTTTCTGTAAAGAACATGATTAAAGGAACACAAGCAATGTCAATTTTCAAAGACACACGTACTTTAGCTACAAAAGTTGTTGAAATGGTTGACGCTCTTGTAAAAGGAACAAACCCACCAATCAATGATACAAAAACATATGATAATGGAACAGGAATTATTCCTTCATATCTTTGTGACCCAGTATTTGCAACAATTGATAACTACAAAGAATTGTTGATTAAATCAGGATATTACAAAGAAACACAACTTAAATAGAAAAGTTTAAGTGCGGATAAATGGCAGAATGTAACAGTTCTGCCATTTTCAAATAAAATTATAGGAGTTTTCAATGGCCAAAACATTATTGAAAATGAAAAATATAACAAAATTGTTTCCAGGTGTAAAAGCGCTTGATAACGTCAATTTGGATGTTGAAGAAGGTGAAATTCACGCCCTTTGTGGTGAGAATGGAGCCGGAAAATCAACATTAATGAACGTTTTAAGTGGAATCTACCCTTTCGGTTCATATTCTGGAGAAATAATTTTTGATGATAATCTTTGTAAATTTCAAAATATTAAAGATAGCGAACAAAAGGGTATTGTAATTATTCATCAGGAATTGGCCCTTGTTCCTTTACTCACCATTGCAGAGAATATGTTCTTAGGCAATGAACGTGGTAGTAAAATTAAAATTGATTGGGCAGAAACATTTGATAAAGCTGATGAACTTTTAAAAATGGTAGGCCTTAAAGACTCATCAAAAACTTTAATAAAAGATATAGGTGTTGGAAAACAACAACTTGTAGAAATAGCTAAAGCTCTTGGAAAAAATGTAAAATTGCTCATTTTGGATGAGCCAACAGCTTCATTAAATGATACTGAAGCTAAACATCTTTTAGATTTATTACTTGAATTCAAGAAAAAGGGAATGACTTCTATAATCATTTCTCATAAAATAAATGAAATTTCTTATGTTGCTGATAAAATCACCGTTATTCGTGATGGTGCTACAATCACAACTCTTGATAAACAGAAAGATAGTTTCACTGAAAATACAATTATTTCGGCTATGGTTGGACGTGATTTAAAAAATAGATTCCCAAAACGAACACCAAATATTGGAGAGATTTGTTTTGAAGTAAAAAACTGGTGTGTAGATCATCCTGTTTTTGACGGAATCAAAGTGTGCGACAACATTAATTTCAATTTAAGAAAAGGCGAAGTACTAGGAATCAGTGGATTAATGGGTGCTGGAAGAACTGAACTTGCGATGAGCATTTTTGGTCATTCATATGGCACTAATATACATGGTCAAATTTTTATGAATGGTAAAGAGGTTTCTTTTCCAAATGTAAAATCTGCAATTAATCATAAAATAGCCTATGTTACAGAAGACAGAAAGGGAAATGGATTAATCCTTACTGAATCAATTTGTAGAAACACAACTTCTTCAAAACCAGAAAAAATTTCATACCATTCAGTAATTAATTTTGAAAAAGAAAAGCAAGTTGCAATCGAAATGGAAACAGAAA
>JAAZCS010000342.1 GCA_012513125.1 Treponema sp.
ACTGATGTGTGTATAAATTTGACAGATCCGGGTTGGTGTAGAACAGATCTTGGTGGAAAGCAAGCTCCAAATGCACCTGAAAGTGCAATACCTGGAATTGTAGTTGGTCTTTTTATTGACGACAAAAAGTCTGGCAGATTCTTAAACGCTCAAAATTTTGCTGGTATGACATTAAGTGCCGCCGTGGAAAATGCAGAAAAAAAATTCAACAGTCCATATGATTGAACTTTAGGTCACTTTTCTAAAATATCGCAAAAACTTCCGAAATCGGTATTATTTACTATAAAATAACACTTTTCTTCCGTAACGGGAGTTTTTCCTTGTCTTTTTTCATGTTTCGTTTACTTCAATAAAAGAGCATTACTCTTTTTATAGTATTGTATTATAATAGAAGAAAGAGGAGAGAATATGCAATTTCAAGAGCAAAAAGTTTTATTATCACAAAGATGGAATCCGTTTATTGAATTAAAAGACAAGGAATGGTGGTATACGGGAATTTCTGATGAAAGTCAAAAGCTATTTATTGGAATTTCAGTAATTAGAACAAAATTTATTGATTCTATTGACATCAGCGTTTATTTTGGCGATGACATTAATGGCAATATTGATAAGGATAATTCAGGCGGTCACTGGGAACAGGTGTCTTATATGGGCTGGATAAAATGTGGCAAAGAAGAAAATAAGCTTGATTTATCTGTAAACAGAGATAACCCAGACAAATCATTTTATTTTGATTACACTGATGTTCCGGGTGGGCGTGCTGATTCTGATTCTTGTAAAAATGAATGGAATTTAGATTTTTCATCAAATAAAAAAGATTTCAGTATGAGTGGCAGCTTTATGATGAATCAACAAATACCGCGTTTTACAAAATATGACAATTTTTTTAGCGACACTTATACATTATTACACTATTTTCAAAATAAAGTTTCAGGAACACTTAATATAAACGGAACTGATTATAAAATAGAAAATGGTCTTGGTTATCAAGATCATTGTTATGGAACAGTTCCTAGAAAGACAAAATGGCACTGGATTGCAGTTCAAGGCGAAACTTGTGCATTGGCGTCTTTGATGAATTATGGTCCTTATGCCCAGCAATATACCGAGTCATATTTTGGCAATGTATTCAATAAAAATGATTGGGTTCGACTGAATCAAGATGTGTCATTTGAATGTTATGGTGAAAATCGTTTTCAGAAACACTGGAGGATAACTTCTCCTGATATGCATTTAAAATGCGAAATTCTTTCATGGAATAATCAAAACAATTGGATTCCATTATTCGTAAACTTAAAACATTATGAATGTTATGTAAAAGTTGAAGGTCATATAAAAGTGAATAATGAATGGAAAGAAACTGGTGCAATGTATGGCGTGCTTGAAGAACATTTTGGAAAATGGTAGAAAAGAAATCTTCCATATGTAGAAAAATGAATGTTAAAAGAGACGATTTATCCGACTGGATAAAGGTTATAGCCGCTGCAAGGTTTTCGGAACTTTCAGATTCCAATGTTGATGAGATAGAATCATTGAAGAAGTTTTTGCTGTAAAACTAAACAATGCTATACTATATTTATGAATTATATTATTAGAAATGAAGAGCCAAAAGCTTATCGTGCTGTGGAAGAACTAACAAAACGTGCATTCTGGAATGTGAATATGCCAGGATGCAACGAGCATTTTTTACTGCACGAAATTCGCCAGCACTCAGATTTTATAAAGGAACTCGATTTTGTTATTGAAGTTGATAACAAAATTGTGGCTTCAATTATATTCACTCGTGCTACACTTACAAATGAAAAAGGCGAAGTAAAAGATGTTCTCTCTTTTGGACCGATATCTGTTGATCCAGATTATCAAAGAAAAGGATATGGCAAAGCGTTGATGGCACACACATTTTTGCTGGGAAAAAAGCTTGGGTATCCATGCGTAGTGATTTTTGGCCACCCAAGTAATTATGTTTCATCAGGATTTAAATGCTGCAAGCGATTTTCTGTCTGTCTTGAAGGGGATTTGTATCCAACCGCGTTATTGGTACAAGTCCTCGACGACAAATTCTTTGACGGAAAAAGATGGTATTACAAGGAAAGCCCAGCCTTCGAAATCGATGAATCAAGATATGCTGACTTTGACAAAGATTTTCCACAAATGGTAAAACAGGAATTGCCAGGACAAGAAGAATTCTACATTTATTCAAAGTCGCAAGTTCTTTGGTAGACGTAAAAGCGAAATCTGTATTTAATTTACATTCCGCTTTATGTCGCGGAACGGTTTTAAAGGAATAGTTGCGGTGTTTTAGTGTAATATTAAACACAAATGAACAGGAATATCGTTTTTGATTTAATTGAATGGAAAAATAAGCAAAATCGCAAGCCGCTGATACTGGACGGTGCAAGGCAAGTTGGAAAAACTTGGGTTCTAAACGAATTTGGCAGAACTCAGTTTAAAAATACCGTTTATATAAACTGCGACCATAATGAAAAGGCAAAAGAGATTTTCGCTGGCAGTATAGAAATAAATTCACTCATCAGGAATTTTGAGATTTATTAGGGGCTACAAATTGATAAAAAGATACATTGATAATAATTGATGAGATTCAAGAACTTCCTTCTGCTTTGACTTCACTTAAATATTTTTGTGAAAATGGGCGTGAATACCATGTTGTAGCCTCAGGTTCGCTTTTGGGTTTGAGCCTTCATTCTGTAACAGATTTTCCAGAAAGAGCTTCTTCTGCCATTGCGAAACGTTCCCAAGATTTTCCAATTGGATCGCCTTCGCCCTTAAATTTGTCTGCTAAATAATGATTCGTGCAAATTTGGTATGATTTATTTTCTGGTTTTTGGATAATAATTTCTTTAAAGCTATCTGTGTAATCAAATTCAACTACAACACTATTTCCCTCAGCGTCTGCAATCAAATAATGATAGCAACTTCCAGGAATTGAATCAGAACCTAAATCAAATGTTTCATCATTTATATCAACGCTTTTGAATAGTTCAACAGCTTCGTTTACAGTGGCACACTTATCCAGAACAAGGCGCATTATTGTAGATGTCATTACATCTGGGTTTTCAGTATTTTGCTTAGTAGAGTGTTCTGTTAATATTGGAATGTTCAAAAAATTTTAAATTGTAGCTTTTTTCTATAACTGTGCTAATCTATATTGAAGGAGAAAATTATATGAAGAATATATTTGATTTAACTGGAAAAGTGGCATTAATTACAGGAGCCTCTTCTGGGCTTGGTGTTCAAATGGCTAAGGCAATTGCCAGTAACGGTGCAGATGTAGCGATTGTCGCTCGCCGTGAAGATAAACTTAATGCAGTAAAAGCTGAAATAGAAAAGTTTGGCGTAAAATGCTATGTCCATAAATGTGATGTTCAAAAGATTGATGAAATAAAACAGACTGTTGCGGATGTAGAAAAATATTTTGGTAAGATTGATATTCTTTGCAATAATGCTGGAATCGGTTTGTTTGACAAGCTGAAAATCAATCTGATGAAATTTGGTCGTCAATGATGGCAACAAACTTGAACTCGCATTATTATTTTTCACGAGAAGTGTCAAAAGGAATGATAAAAAGAGGATATGGAAAAATTCTTATGACTGGTTCAATCCATTCCGAAGTTGCAATGTCAGAATTGCCTCTTAGTGCGTATGCAACAACTAAAGGTGGAATAAAGATGATGACAAAAGCTCTTGCAACAGAATGGGCAAAGTATGGCATTACAGTGAACGCCATTGGACCGGCATATTTTGGAAGTGAAATGACTCAAGCTGTAATAAACGATGCAAATTTCTTGAATGTTGTAAAAATGCGCTGTCCAATGGGAAGAGTTGGGAAAGAAGGTGAGTTAGACGGAGCTGTTCTTTACTTTGTGTCAGATGCTTCTTCTTATACAACAGGTCAGCTTCTTTGTATAGACGGTGGTTGGACAGCAATCTAAATCAATTTTTTTTCCACCATTTATAGACTTCCATATTTGCAATATTTTCGTCAGTAATCTTTGTTGAAAATTGAATAGCCCTTGCAGGTAGTTCAATTCTGTCGTCTTCATCAAAGATACTTGCATGAAATTTCAGTGTATTGTGTTCAAGAATATAATCTGTTTTTCCAAATAATATGTGATCCATTTCCATATATAAAAAGAGCGGACCGTTGTTTTTATATATGGAAGTTTTTTCGATTAATTCTGGAGCAAAAGTTAGAATCATTTCATCAACAAACATAGACCATTTGTCAATCATGTATTGTGCTTCGTCTCTTGGATTAATATTTATTGGATAATCATTTTTGAAAGAAGATTTATATCTGTTGTCTCAAAAAAAAGATGATATTTATTAATCATACAAATGCATTTTGCTTGAATGAATCATTCCATCTTCTTTTTCAGATGGAATTAAGAATTCTGCCGCTGAAAACGTAATAGCATTTCTTTTTTAAAATGCACTAGCAAATAAATTGATATTTGTATTTTTCCCTAATGAAGTTTTTAGTGAAAGTTCCTCGGCACTTAGTTTGTAATTTCGTTTATCTATGTCGTGAAAGATGCCCATGTTCAATTTGCTAAGAATAGATTCGGAAACAGACTTGTTTGTAGAAAGATTTTTATTTTGTTCTAGAATAATTCTAAGAAAAAACCGTTCTTCTGCGGAAAGAAAAATTTGAGTGCCGGCAATTGGTCTTTCAGTAATAAACCATCGCTTTGAATTTGTTGCACCTGTATAGTCTGGTTTGTCATAAAAAGGAATTTGCATATCTTCCAATTGTTGCAACGATCTATAAAAAGTGCGTTGCGTGCAGTTTAATTCGCTACAAATTTCCTTTGAGCTTGCACCATTTTGGCGGCACATCAATTCAATTAATTTTGAAATTTTGATTTGAACATCAGTTCTGTTTGCAAATAGTGATATTGTTTTTGGTAATCCTTTTAGCTCGAAAGGAATACTAAAAAGTCTTGATAAAATGAAAAAGGAAGTAAGCAAGCGAATGAAACTTTGTGAAAATAAACAATTTCAATTTGATAAACCTGAACTCGCCTCTGAGATTATGAATGAACTTATTCAGATTCAAGAATATATAGATGCAGTTCCTGTTGAATCAGAAAAGCCTACTATTCAGTCGAGTTTTAATCAATTTAATTATCTTGTTAAGCAACTTGTTTTATTTTTGGAAAATGGAGACAAAAGGGTAATTATGTAAAACGAACTTGTGTGAATGTTCCATGAAATGTCGTAGATAGGTGATAGATTAAAATTAATGATGTTCTCTGCTATTGTTCCTGTTAATTCAAATTCAGAAGCCGTAAAAATCAAGACAGACTTCTATAAAATTGAATAGAGTTCTATTTTTGCAGTTGAAGTGTAAACTTTTTTTAAAGGGGGATTTATGTCAGAAATATTGAGCCATGATGAAATTGGAAAACTACTGGATGCTATTGAGAATCCGATTTCGGAACCTTCATCACAAAAAGTTTATTATGATTTTAAAAGACCGGAGATAGTGTCTGATTTTCAGATAGAAAAACTTAAGAAGGTCTTTGCAGAAGCGATTAGCGAAATCTCAAATTATTTTAAAAAGCTTCTTGAAAGAAATTTCTTTTTTAATTTTGAAAATATGGAAACAGAAACTGTTGAGTATTTTTCTAGAGCTGTACCAAATCCTTCGTATATTTATTCATTTCTGATTAATGGTGAATTTGGCTATATTGAAATAAATCCTTATATTTTTAATAAAATTTTTCTTAAAAGAAATGACGAAACGCCTGAAAATTATTCAATCGGCAGGTTTGAACGCAGTGTGTGTTTAAATTATGTTACAAAAGTAATTTTGGAAAGAATTAAACATGTGTTTTATCTTGATGATAAAAATTGTGATTATGAAAAAATCTCTTATGCTGATTTGCCATTTTTTAAAAATGCTAGCGAAATGGCGGTAATTGCAACATATTCATTAGCTTCTTTGGATGATAAAGAGGACAGTGTATTTATGAGTTTTGCTTTACCAAATAAACTCACTTTAAAAATTAAATCAAATGGTGTTTTAAAAAATAATGGAATAGTTATATGAATCAAGAATTAAGATTCAATTATGCAACTGATTATTTTGCAAAGAAGGAAGTATCTTTTACTGATAAAAATAAATTCACACTTGGAATTATAGACTGCGACGGCTGTTTTACAAATACGGGACTTTTAATTTCTGACCAGTGTGATTTTACAATAAAGTGTGCTGTTTTTGAAGGTGAAGGAAAACTTGTTTTTAAAACAAGAAAAGAATTTACAGGCTTTATTTTAAAACAACTTGAAGATTCGTTTGAGTTTATAAACCTTGCAAATAATCTTCATGCTGATATTAAATGTCTTGATAGAGTTGAAACTTATGACTATCCACCGTATGCAGTCTGTGAAGCTTTGCTTAATACAATTATTCATCGTGATTATAATTTTTCTGGTAGCACGATTATAAATATTTATTCCAACAGGATAGAATTTATTTCTTTAGGCGGGCTAGTAAAAGGTCTAACAATTCAAGATATTCTGCATGGAGCTTCACAAACACGAAACACTATAATTGCAAATTTTTTTTATCGGTTGAGACTTGTTGAAAGCTATGGCACAGGACTTCAAAGAATTTTGGAAACATACAACGATAAAAAAGAACAGCATACAATAGAACCTTTGCCAGCTTCATTTATAGTTACACTTCCCAAAATTAATAATGTCGAAAAACAGAATTTCTCTAAAGATGATTCTGATGAAAGCAAAATTTTGTCTTTGTTTACTCAAAATAAATATATAACACGCAAGAACATTCAGACACTCCTGAAGTGTTCAAGTTTTCCAGCCAGAATTATTATAAATAAACTTGTTTCTGAAAATAAGATAAAAATCGTTGGAAAAAGACGATCTACAAAATATATTATCGCTGATAGTTAAATTTATGTAATAAAAGTCCAAAATGGAACAAAACAAACTTTATGAAATAGCAACACACTACTCTCAAGAAGCCGCTGTCATTGGCAAACAATGCAGCACATTCCGGCTTCTTGTAATAAGTGATGAATACATTGCCAAACATGAATCTGCGCATATCTGCATACAAAATATTTCCAATTGGAAACTTATAATCAATCTACCGAAAAGTGTCATAACTTTGTCATATACTAAAAATTGCGAGTCAGATTGAAAAGCAGAATAGCGGTCTACTGCGGAGGTAAGCGTTTTGAAAAAAACTTTTCACAAAGGCACATCGGAACCGCCTACCGTTAGCTATATCGGCTATGTAATAAATAAACAAAAATCACACTAATCTTGTATTACTCGTTTTTTTTCAAGTGAATATTATTTCTTGTTTTTTCGCTTTTCTTTTTTCAATTCCCATTGTAGTTGCTTGTCTTCACGTTTTTTTCCACGACGTTCAGTTTTCTTTTTTGAAAGAAAATCAGCTTGTGCATTTTTAAAAGTGTCCAATGATTTTGTAAAAGATTTTTCTGAGCGGTTTGTAATTTTCTTTATTCTGATTTTAATAGGATTTTCAGTTTTGAATAATGGAATCTTATCGAACTCGTATAGCATCCAAAAAAGAATGCGAGGATTTGTTGGTTCTGCACCAAACACATAACGACCAGTGTAATATGCACCTACAATTTGTTTTTCAATTAATGCAGTCCAAAATTGTCCGTCGTAATAAATTGTTGTAATTGTAAAATCTTCCATAGTTTGCTCCTTAGGACACAGCTATCCCATGAACAAACCGGACATCAATATTTCTAATTAAAATTGAAGGCTACTGGACTAAAAAGTCAGCCGGACTACCATACCGCCTCGTGTTTTCGTTTGTAATTGAACTATAATTTTTTTTAATTAAGATGTCAACTTTTGTTGAATAAAGAGAGGATTTAAAAGCGATGAGCATATAAAGCACCATATTGGTAAACTGGCACAATCAGATATGTAATATAAGTCTTGTTCATATAAAAGTTTTTATTTTGGAGCTTATATGATTGAACGTGCGATAAAAGACGCGCTTTTCAGAGTTGCAAAATCATTTCCGGTAACTCTTGTAACAGGCACACGACAGACAGGCAAATCAACTCTTCTAAAAAATTACATCCAGAAAGACGGATGTCAATATGTTACTTTTGATGATAAGGAAAATATACTAGCGGTAAAGGAAGTTCCAAAACTTTTTATGGCAGTGCATAAAGCTCCTGCTGTTTTTGATGAGATTCAATATGTACCAAGCCTTTTTTCCTACATAAAAATGGATGTTGACTCAAATCGTACACCTGGAATGTTTTACCTTACAGGGAGCCAGCAATTCAGTATGATGAAGAGTGTTTTAGAAAGCCTTGCGGGTCGAGTTGGCATTCTGAATCTTTTGCCATTTTCTCAAAGGGAACTTGTATCTGATTCTTTTTCTGCACCTTTTGTTCCGACTCAAGAATATCTTTTAGGACGCAGAGAATCATATAAATCAGAATCCCTGCCACCAGATGCGATTTGGAAAACTATTCAGAAGGGAATGTATCCTGAAATTTGCAATGGCAATGTAACTTCGCAAGATTTTTTCAGTTCATATATAGGAACATACATTGAACGCGATGTGCGTCTTCTTACGCAGGTTGCAGATGAAATGCAATTCATGCAGTTTATTTCTGTGGCGGCGGCTCGCACAGGACAACTTGTGAATTACGCAGATATGGCGCGAACAGTTGGAATAGATCCCAATACTGCTAAGCGTTGGCTTTCTGTTCTGGTAAGCTCAGGAATTGTTTATTTACTCCAGCCGTATTTTGGAAATGTTGAAAAGCGGATTGTAAAAACTCCAAAGCTATACTTTGTTGATACAGGGCTGGCGGCTTATCTTACAAAATGGACTACAGAAGAAGTACTTATGA
>JAAZCS010000343.1 GCA_012513125.1 Treponema sp.
ATGGTGCACTTATTATTAAAAAATTTAAGGACTAAACGATGGTTACAGAAAATATAGAAGCTCTTTTACCTCATAGAAAGCCTTTTTTGTTTGTTGATAGAATTATTTCTTGTGATGAAAAAGGAAGCGTTAGTGAAAGAAAATTTACAGAAGATGATTTCTTTTTTAAAGGACATTTTCCAGAATATCCAGTTGTTCCAGGTGTAATTCTTGTAGAAACAATGGCTCAAGCTGGAGGTTCTGCTTTGAGTTATCAAAAGAAGTTTGAAGAAGGATGTCTTTTCTTTTTAGGTACAGTTGATAAGGTAAAATTTAGAAACCAAGTTCGGCCTGGCGATACTGTAAGAATGGAAGTTGTGAATTTAAGAGTAACATCTCATATGGTTAAACAATCAGGCAAAGCATATGTAGGCGAAACCCTATGTGCCGAAGCCGAGTGGATGTGTCTAGTTGGCAAAGCCAACTAGAGTTAAATAAATTTCCTTGCACAACACACAGCTAAGCTGGGTATGTGTCTAGTTGGCAAAGCCAACTAGAGTTAAATAAATTTCCTTGCACAACACACAGCCAAGCTGGGTATGTGTCTAGTTGGCAAAGCCAACTAGAGTTTAAAAAATCGACGTGTTTATAGCGTCGATTTTTTTTATATTATAATAAAGTTATAATCTTCTTGAAGTTAGGCATATTATAATTTATTATTATAGTAGTATGAGCGATAATAAAAGTTCTTTTGATAAATTAGTTGAAGGATTGGATTCAGACGATAGAAAAGAAATGCTTCAACGTATTAATTCAACGTCGAATCAAAGTGTTCAATTTATTGATAGAGATAAAAATATAGATGATAGTCATTTGACTATTTCGTTAAAATTAAAGAATGAAACTGCATTTTACAAGTTTGTTTTATGGCTTAGGTCATTTTTTTCTAAAAAAAATATTGAAAGTTTATACAATGATGACTTGATTTCCAATATGGCAAGCAAGATACGTCGTGAACATCCTGGTCTTATAAATCAAAAAGAAAAACTTTTGGATAATGTTTTCTATGAACGGCTTTTAGAAATGAAAAATGCTTCTGATTTTTTTAAACCGTATTTTTCAATTTTAAACCAAGACAGAGGAAACTTTTATGTTTTTTTAAGTTCATTTGTTTGTCCTGAACTTACAGAAAAAATTAATTCAGAAGCAGATCCATTCACTTTAACTTTTGAAAAAGAAGATAATATTGAAGTAAAGAATGGATTATTAAAAAAGCTTGATGAAATCTTAAAGGATATGAATCCAAGCGTAAAAAATAAAATATATTCAGCAATTATCAATGTAAATTGGTTATATAGCTTTGTTTCGTTGCCCTATCTTCATTTTATTTCTCAATTTACTAGCCTTATTGGAAACAATTACACTTGTCCTTATAATAATTCCAAAAACGATTATGATGCATTTGCAAGAGTTTTTGATAATGTTAAATCGATTGAAAATGAAGTGTTGGAATCGATTTATTTATTTTCGCAGAAGAAAGAATTGAAGAATGCTCAGCAGAAAGATGTTGAAAAAGCAGTGAAAGATTTTTTGAATTCAGCTAATTATCATTTTGCATCAATACAAATGTATATTTCAATTATTTCAACTGAATCTCTTGGAAAAATAATCCACAACGATTATAACTGGACAGCAGATAATATTGATGGTGTTGAGGCTTGGTTTCCTTTGTATAGGGCGGAATGGCGACGAATTTTAGATTTAAGATGGAATGAGTGGCTAAGGGAAAGAAAGAAAAATCAACTAGGAAAGAATCTGAAGATTAATTTTAATTTGGATAATTTTCCTGTTATGGAGTATTTGCCTTGGAAAGATATGTGGATATCATCTCCGTTCTCTTTTAAGCTAACTGGGGGAATGTTGTCGTGGTTCTATATAAATAAATACGATAGTATAATTCAGCCATTGCACGATGTTGTTATGGAAGGAATTTTCTTAAAGAGCGACAATCGAAAAGAATATTCAGAAGGGTTAAATCTATTCGCTACGGCAAATGAACAAGTAGGTTCTTTGTTGGAAAAACTTTCACCAAAAGGTACTTATGGTGAAATATTCAATGAATTTAGTGGCAATAAAGTACGATCTTTTCAAATGCAAAATCAAATAGATTCTATGATTGCTTCAACAGAAGCTGAAATTAAAGAAAGCACAAAAATGTTTATAAAAGGTGCAAATATGATTGATGTTGTTTTTCACGGAATATTTGATGAGACAAAAGACGGTGAACATGAAGGACTTCAAAATATAATGTTAATAAAAGGAAATCAAAATAGAATTTTCAGAGATAAACTAGTTGAAATACGACATCTAATTAAACTTACGGTTTTCTATTTAACAGAATTAATACCAATTGATGCATCTACTGAAAAAATCTAAAATGCTTTCTGTTCAAAATCTTCTATTGTTAAAGGTCTCGCAAAATAAAATCCTTGAATTAAATCGCAACCTTGTGTTTTAAGAAAATCAACTTGTCCTCTTGTTTCAATACCTTCTGCAACTATTTTCATATTGAGTTTTTTTGCAAGCGATATAGTTTCTTCAATAATAATTTTTCCTTTGTTTTCTTCATCCTTACCTCTAAAGAATTCTGCGTCTAGTTTTACAATATCAAGTGGCAATTCTTTTAGAGTGTTAAGCGATGAATAACCTGAGCCAAAATCATCCATCGAAACAAAAAATCCATATGACTTAAGCTTATTAATTGTATTTAGTAAAATTGATTTATCATCAAAAAAAGCACTTTCTGTAATTTCAAGTTCAATTAGGTTGTGGGGAACATTTTGTTCATCAACCAATTTACAAATGTGTTCAGCTAAATCTGAGCGTGTAAAATGGGCTCTTGAAACATTAACAGAAATAGGGACAACTTTTTTGCCTTCAGTTATCCATTGATGTTGAAGTTTAGAAACTTCGCTAAGCATATAGTCATCCAATTTTAATATAAAACCATCTTTTTCAAAAATAGGTATAAATTTATTTGGTGGAATCAATCCTTCTGTAGGACTTTTCCATCTTACTAAAGCTTCTGCCGCTGATAATGTTTCTTCATTTGTATTATATTTTGGTTGAAGATAGACAACGAATTCTTTATTAATTAATGCTTTTTCCATGTCATTTTCAACTTTTCTTTCCCATAGTTGTTCTTCTAGCATTTCATTGCTATACCATAATAAATTCAAATCTGGAATTTTTACTGCTTTGCTACAAGCTGAATATGAACAATTATAATAAGAATCGATTCCATTCATGTTGCAATCTGAGGAAATTAAAAATAAGCCTGCATTAATATAGAGTTTTTTATCAGGTTTTATTTGAATAATTGAATCAATCATTTGTAAAACTCTTTGTTCAATTTCCTCTTTTGATGTAAAACATAACAGAAGGCAAAAATCTGCTTTTTCATGTCGTACAGCAATTTCTTTTTTTGAAATGGAAGAAATAAGCTTACAATAAATCTGTTCAAGTAATTCTTCACCTTCGTTTGTTCCAAAACATGTGCAGTAATTTCTATATTTTTCCATTCTGATATTTACCATTACATATTCTTTTTTGTACCATAAAAATGGAGTGAGAATGTAATCACCCTGTCTTTGCATGTAAATCCAATTGTTTCCACCAGTAACACTATCAAAATATAAAATTTTTGAAACACGAAATCTGGCAACAATAAAATCAATGATGATAATAATCAAGAAAACAAATAGAATTAATGAAATAATTCCTAATATGAAAAAACTTACTGATATGAAATCCAAATCAGATTGAAAGATGAATACTTGATTTGTAATAAGAGCATAATAATCAGCATTTTGAAGATTCATTTTGTAGGTTATATTGAAAGTAAATATTGTGTCTCTTATATTTTCAAGGTTGAAATTATTAAACATCAGTTTGTTAAAAACAGCTGATAATCTAATTTTGATTTTGTTTCTTTTCTTGTAAAAAAATGGTAAATCTTCATCTGTATCTATTGAAAAAGTCAAATTGTCATTGATTGAAAAAAAATCTGGATTTTTAGAATCAGTCTTTCCAAATGAATAAATCGATGAAAGGTCACTTTTTTTAATAACTTTTGTTCCAATTATCTGACTGTTGTATTTTCGTATATCATTAATATTTTTTATTGCTAAGTTTTTATCTGTAAAAAGATTGCTATTCAACTCGTCAATTATCAATTTTGATTCAGAAAAAGATTGGTAACATTTGTTTTCTACAATATTTGTTGTAAAAATTAGTATATTAATAGCATAAATTATAAATAGAAATGAAAATAAAAATATTATTCCTACAACGAACGGCCAGATTGGTTTTTTTTTAAGTTTTTTTAATGCTTTATTCTTTCTATCACTCATAATAATCCTATAATACTCCATATTTTATAGTATTTATATTTAAAAATCATCCTTTTTAATGTATATTGATGACAAAATGATTACTACAAACTTAAAACAGATGAAGAATAATTCCTCAGGAATTAATTCCCTTGGAATTAGATTTTTCCCTTTTGATAAACAAAATAAACCTTTATTTGAAAATGATGCACCTATGTGTTTTATAACTACGAGAGAATGTGGAAGCATGCGTTTTAGATGGAATGAGGAAAATATAAATCGAAATAGAGTGTTAAATTTAATTCAAAAAGATTGCGATTTGTCTCATTCAGTTTTTGCAAGTGTAGAGCAAATTCATTCTCAAAAAGTTATTTCAATTCATAATATTTCGGATTGTGACAAAATACAGGCGGATGGAATTGTAACTGATAATAAAAAAATAATTCCAGTCGTGACTGTCGCTGATTGTATGCCAATTTATATTTATGATTTTAAACTAAAAGTCTTTTCTGTTCTGCATTCGGGGTGGAAAGGCACTGGAATTATAAATAATGCTCTAAAAATTTTTATTGAACAGTATAATTCATCAGTGGAAAATATTTGTGCAGTTATCGGTCCCCATATTCATAAATGTTGTTATATTGTGGATGAAGAAAGAGCTGATTATTTTATCAGAAATTTTGGTGACAACTGTGTTGAAGAATTAGAAGAAAATGGTAAATGTTATTGTGGCGGAAAAGGGTTGATTGTGGAGTGGAATAACGGCAATAAAAAACTATTCCGACTTTCCTTAAAAAATGCAAATATTAATTTATTGGAACAAAATGGCATATTAAGTGAGAATATTGCAATTTATGATGACTGTACATGTTGTGATGAAATGTTTGGATCAAATAGACGGGAAAGTTCAGAAAATCAATTTTCATCTTTCACTGTTATGGCGACGGGCATTATAAATAAAGTTTAGTATAGCCATCGAAATAATTATCAAGTATCCAAGAAAACTGTATAAATCTGCCATTTGATTAAAGAAAACAAATCCGAAAATAGATGAAAAAATAATTGTAGAATAGTCATAAATGGAAATTTCTTTTGCAGGTGCGTTGTAATATGCTAATGTAATTCCAAATTGACCACTAGCGGCAGCTACTCCAGATAAAATTAAAAACATTGTTTGATTGAACGTCATCGGTTCAAAAAAGAAAATCAAAAATGGTAGAGATAATACTGACGAAAATAGTGAAAAGATTAGTACAATTACTTTTCCGTTACAATTTTGTGTGCTTAATTTTCGTACACAAGTATAAGCAAAACCAGCACCAACTCCACCCAAAAAGCCACAAATTGATGGCAAGCTTTGTGAAAAATTGAAAGACGGTTTTATTATCAACATAGAGCCACAAAACGCTACAATAATTGCCAATAACGGAATAGGTTTTATCTTTTCTTTTAATAGAATCGCACTAAAAATTACTGCAAAAAAAGGAGACATTTTGTTTAAAATGCTCGCATCAGATAAAATTAAGTGATCAATTGCGTAAAAGTTACCAAAAACACCAATTGAACCGGCGATAGACCTTAAAAGAAGGTATTTTATCGATTCTTTTGGAACTATAATTGATTTTGTTCCTGATTTACAAATATCTTTTAGTAACAAGCTTAATGCTATTATTAAAGCACTTGTATTTCTAAAAAAAGCTTTTTGCATGAAATTGATTGAACCTGCAAAATGGACAAAAACCGCCATTAGAGAAAAGCAAAATGCAGAAAAAATTAGATAAATAATACCTTTTGTTGTCTTTGTCATAAAAACCTTTTTCAATAAAAAAAAGGAATATGATAATGAAATAGACTTCACAATTCATATTCCTTGATAAAAATAATTTCCTAGCTTTTATAGAGGAATGTTTCCATGCTTCTTTAATGGCTTGTCTGTATCTATTTTATTTAGCAATACATCAAAACTGTTAGCAATTCTCTTACGTGTATCTTCAGGATTAATTACTTCTGATACATAACCACGTTTTGCAGCAATTTTTGGTGTCATAATTTCGTTTTTGTATTCGGCTGTTTTCTGTGCAATTTCTGTAGCTTTGTTTGGATCTGATAATTCTTTTGCATAGAGAATGCCAATTGCACCTTCTGCACCCATTACTGCGATTTCAGAAGCAGGCCATGCATATACAAAATCTGCACCGAGGTGTTTTGAACACATTGCAATATAAGCTCCACCGTATGCTTTTCTTATTATTACAGAAATCTTTGGAACTGATGCTTCGCTGTAAGCGTAAATAACTTTTGCTCCATGGCGAATAATTCCTTTTTGTTCTTCTTGTGGACCTGGAATGAATCCTGGAACATCAACCAAAGTTAATAATGGGATGTTGAATGAATCACAATAGCGTACAAACCTTGCAATTTTATCGCTTGAATCGCAGTCTAGAACTCCACCGAGTCCTTTTGGATTATTTGCCACAATACCGATTGATCTTCCTTCTAGTTTTGCAAATCCTGTAACGCAATTTAGTGCAAATTCACTAGATGTTTCGAAAAATGAATTTTCATCAACTATACAATTGATTACATCTTTTACGTCATAACCTTGTCTTGGATTTTCAGGGAGAATCTCATTGATTTTTTTTGTATTCTTTTTTACATCGAATTTGAATTTTTCAGCTTGAATAAGATTATCACCATAATAGTGAGGAATATAATCTAGAAGTTTTCTAACATTTTCATAGCAGTTATTTTCATTTTCACATCTAAAATGAGCTACGCCAGATTTTTGTGAATGAATTGAAGCACCACCGAGATCTTCTGCCGAGATATCCATGAACATTACTGATTTTACAACTTTTGGACCTGTAATAAATAGCTGGCTAATCTTATCAACTGTAAAAATAAAATCTGTTATGCCAGGACTATAAACAGCTCCGCCAGCACAAGGACCTGCAATAATTGATATTTGTGGAATTGAACCAGAAGCTCTTACGTTTTGATAAAATAATTCTCCGTAACCGCATAGTGAATCAACACCTTCTTGAATACGTGCTCCACCAGAATCGTTAATACCAATTACTGGTGTTCTTGCTTGAATTGCCATTTCAATAAGGGTTGCAATTTTTTGTCCGTGTTTTAAGCCTAGTGATCCACCTTGAACTGTAAAATCTTGAGCGTAGACTGCAACTTTTCGGCCATTAATTTTGCCAAATCCTGTAATAACACCATCGTAAGGAATCTCTTTGTTTTCCATTCCAAAACTTGTGCAATTATGTCTGACCCCAGAATATATTTCAAAAAAAGTGTCTTTATCACAAAGTGTATTTATACGTTCGATTGCGTGTAGTTTTCCTTTTGCATGTTGTTTTTCAACATTGTATTCCATAAGAACCTCTGTATTTTTAGTTTTCTCAGTCGTTCAATTAATAAGAACATCAATTTGATAATATTAGATGTAATTAATAGTGTCAAGATGACAAAATGTAAAAAAATGTCAGAAAAGATTATTATTTTACTCTATTCCAGTTGTATTTGAATAGAATTCGCTTGAAAATAAGTCGCTTTCATATTCAAACTGACGCGTACGTTCTTGTTCAATTGATTTTATAGAAGGTAGCCAGCTATATTTTATCTGAAGAGATTCTACCGCCTTGTTTACGTCATTAAATTGTGCATATGCTGAAAAATAATCATTTTTGAATTGTTCATTGTCTACAGCAATATTTTGGGACTGTGAATCAAAGTTTGTCAATATCCATTTGTCCTTGATGTAAGTCAGTGTTATGTTTGCATCAACAGAATCAACTTCAATGTCATAGCTTTCACCTTCGGAATGGACTAAATAATAGTGAACTTTGTGAATCGAAAGGTCTCCATTTTTTAGGGCAATTCCTTTTTCTTGTGTTAAAGGTGCTACTTTTTCATTCTTCTTGAACATTTCCAATTCTTCGCTCTTTTTTTTACCATCAATTTGCAAGTTTGTAATTCCAAAACATCCGGCTTTTAATGATTTTTCATAATCGGTTGACCACAATAGCCAGCCTTCCAAATTTAGGAATCCTTGATCTTTATTGTATGTTTGCCTTTGTTTTCCAATAACATAAATCTGGCTTACCATATCTGATAAATTTCTAGTTGACTTTCCTTTTGAAAAATCATCAAGAAGAATTGTATCTCTTGAATTAAATCCCCAGTAAAAACCTTTAATTGTTTGTTCCGATGTCAGGCCAAGTGAAGTGTAATTTTGTCCGTTTGTTTTTATTGTATTAGAAATGATTAGAATTATTGCGACTACAATACAAAGGGCGACAATAATAAAAGAAGTATTTCGTCTAAGAATTCTCTTCAGTTTTATTTTTTTGTTTTGTGAATTTAAGAAGTTATTCCTTTTTTCAATGAACAGTTCATCATCAAGATTCTTTTTGTCTTTTGAAGTATAAAAATCATGTAATAATTGAAGAGGAAAATTGATTTTTGGACGTAAATCTTCGCTTCTTTTACCTTTTCGCTTTTTTCCCGGAATATTAACGACATTTGAATTTAATTTTAGACCTCTTTCAATATTTTCTGCCAATTCTTCATTAAATC
>JAAZCS010000033.1 GCA_012513125.1 Treponema sp.
TGTTTGAACACTTAAAACGCTCATTCAATTACATTCCAAACCATATGGGTCCTCATGGATTACCACTTATTGGACGTGCTGATTGGAACGACTGCTTGAACTTAAACTGCTTCTCTACAAATCCAAATGATTCATTCCAAACTTGTACAAACAAGGAAGGAAAAAATGCAGAATCTGTAATGATTGCAGAAATGTTCGTTTTTGTTGCCCCAGATTACGCTGCAATGTGCCGTTTAATGGGTCAAGAAGATGAAGCTAAAAAAGCTGAAGCTGCTGCAAAGAAAATGGAACAAGCTATTTGCACTGCCGGATGGGATGGCGAATGGTATGTTCGTGCTTATGATGATTTTGGAAATAAAATTGGTTCAAATGAATGCAAAGATGGAAAAATCTTTATTGAATCTCAGGGTTTCGGAACTATGGCACGTATTGGTGCAGACAAAGGTTACCCAGAAAAATCATTGGACAGCGTAAAGAAATATCTTGATTCAAAATATGGAATCGTAATTGTTTCACCAGCTTATCAGGATTACCACGTAGAATTGGGTGAAGTTTCTTCTTATCCACCTGGATACAAAGAAAATGGCGGTATTTTCTGCCATAACAACCCTTGGGTAGTAATTGGTGAAGTTGTAAACGGTCGACCACAAGATGCTTTTGAGCATTATAAGAAAATCGCTCCTGCATATTTGGAAGACATTTCTGAAATTCACAGAACAGAACCTTATGTATATGCACAAATGGTTGCCGGAAAAGAAGCAAAACGCTTTGGAGAAGCTAAAAACAGCTGGCTTACAGGAACTGCAGCATGGAACTTTGTAGCATTATCACAGTACTTATGCGGTCTTAGACCTTCTTATGATGGTCTTGTTGTTGAACCAAGATTGCCTTCACATATCAAAACTGCTGAAATGACAAGAAAGTTCAGAGGAGTTATATATCATATTTCTGTTGTAAACAAAAAGAATGATGGTGTCATTTCTCTTGATGTTACAAAAGGTGGAAAAGCTAACGGAACAACTGTTGTAGCTGATAACGGAACAAAAGACGTCTATCTAACAGCAACAATTGCCTAAGTAAACTTTCTACTCAATAAAAAAACCGCTACTCATTGAAGTGAACTTCATTAAGTAGCGGTTTTTTTTATCTAAATTTTTTTTATCTAAAATTAAAGTGTAAATACCAGATAGGCAATATATACTAAAACCATCACGATTCCTTGTATTTTTGAACCTTTTTTTCTGATTAGCAACGGAATTAATGCAAGCAAAGTAATTAGCAAGCAAACTGGAATGTCATACATAATTCCCTGTGTTGATATTGGAAACTTAGAACGCGATACTGCCGAGCAAACAGGTAAAATAAGCGATACATCAATAATATTTGCTCCAATTATATTTCCAATTGAAATATTTGATTCCTTCTTAATTATCGCTGTAATTGTAGTTACTAATTCAGGAAGTGATGTTCCAATTGCAACCATAGTTATTGCAATTACTCTTTCTGGAACACCAAAGAATGTGGCAATTGCAGAACCACCTTTTATCAACAAATTAGAACCTAGAACTATACAAGCAGCTCCAACAATGAAAAGTACAATATTCTTAAAAATGATTTTTCCGTTTACTTCAACAGAGGCTTCCACGTCAGCAGTTGCCAATCTATCTTTTTTTGCATCAGTAACATTAAAATACATAAACAAAAAGAATATTCCAACAAGAATAATACTTGCCCAAATTTGCAATTGACCTGTTAAACTTCCTAACAAAAGAATTGCAATTGTGCCAATAAGTAAAAAACTCTGTTTTATGTATTTTTTTCTATCAATAATGACATGCATAAAAATAAAAGCAATTGCCATTATCAGTCCAGTGTTTGCTGTAACGGAACCTATTGCATTGCCAACCGCCATATCGGTTTTATTTTCCATACTTGCGATAACTGACACAATCATTTCGGGCAAAGTTGTTGCAAAACTAACTACCGTAGCTCCGATAATAAATGACGGGATTCGAGCCGCTTTTGCAATCCAGCTGGCTGCATCAACAAACCAATCTCCACCTTTAACAACAAATAAAATACCAACAACAAATAATAAAACAGACAACCAGATGCTCATAACAACTCCAATAAACCAGAAAGCTTGCAACGCAAACTTGTGAATAAATTCTTTGATATCATTTTGACCAAGTTTTTATTACACTTTCTTTTGATTTTAACAAAGATTCCTCTCTGCATTTGCAGATAAGTCTCGTCATTTAATGCAAAACCAGAAGAAAACTTCAGTATGTTGGCTCTACCACGTTACAAACGTTGACTACTCCCTTAACTATTCTTTGTTTATATAATAATTTTCTTAAAGAGTCAAGAATTTGACTTTTGGCTATTAATTGTCTGTTAAACAGCTTGCAATGCTAAAACAATTATCACCAATTTTTTCAATCTGACGAACAATATCGATATACAAAAGTTCAGCTTTTACATCAGCACCAAGCTCAAGTCTTTTTCTTGCCACTCTTTTCAATTCTTTTCTATAATCATCAATTTGCTGTTCTAATTCAGTTGCCATTGCAAGTTTATTAGCATCAAGCTGTTTATTAATATTAATATAAATAAACTGAAGGAACTGTCTTGCTAATTCCATATACGGAATCATTCTATCCTTATCTTCTTGCTTTATTTTCATTTTTTTTTCGATGCTTTTTTGAATCAATTTAGCAGAACTAAAACAATTATCAGACATACTTTCCAGTTCTTCTACAATTTGAATCATTTTTGATGCGTGACCCATTTGCTTTTCAGTCAACGGAAGTGTTTCGCATTTTAACAAATAATTTGTAATTTGTTCATGCATTTGATCAACATAATTCTCTTCAGAAGAAATTCTTTCTATATGAATGGGAATAAAATCGGCGTTTTTTCGACTCAAACCAATCTGAACTCTATCAAACATATTTGTAATAATATCAGTCATATCTGAAATAGCTTTTTCAGCTTGAATTATATGAGCTGCAACGTTATCTTTTCCAGCAAGATTTTGAAACTCAAGTTTATAATTTGTGGAGATTTCTGATTTTTTGTTTGGAATAATTTTTTCTGACAAGCGAACAATTTGATTTGAAAATGGAAGAAAACATAAAGTTGCACTAACATTGAATATTGTATGAAGAATTGATATACGAATTGCAATATTTGCACTCTCGCCACCAGGTGTCAACAAAGTTACAAACGTCAAGAATGGTTTAAAAATAATAAGAATTAACAATGAGCCAATTACGTTAAATAAAACGTGAATCAAAGCGACACGTTTTGCATTCACAGAAGAGCCCAAAGAAGCTAAAACTACATCTATTGTTGAACCAATGTTACTTCCCAAAGTCATTGCCGCAGCAAATTCCCATGTCACCAAACCTTTTACAGCCATTGTAATAATTATTGCAGTAAAAGCACTTGATGAATGCAATAAAGCTGTAATTAGTATTCCAATTAAAAATCCTATGAAAATTGAAAAATAACCCAATGATTGTAAGTCTTTTAACCAAACAAGTTTTTCTGTATCAAATGAAATTGCCTCTGAAAGCATGCTTAATCCTAAAAATAGCAAGCCAAAACCCATCAGTGATTCGCCGATATTTTTACAGCTTGATTTTTTCATCATTGTGAGTAAAAAGCCAATTCCAAAAACTGGCACGGTCATTGTTGATATTTTAAATGAAAATCCAAAGATTGATACAATCCAAGCAGTAATTGTTGTTCCTATATTGGCACCAAAAATCACACCGATTGATTGTGACAAAGTCAATAATCCAGCATTAACAAAAGTTACAATCATTACAGTTGTCGCTCCTGAAGATTGTATTATCATTGTAACAAATAATCCTGTTAACAAAGCAACAAATTTATTACCGGTCATTAATCCCAAAGTTCGCTGCAGCTTTTCACCTGCACTCTTTTGAATACCATCACTCATCAGTTTCATACCATAGAGTAAAAAACCTAAACTTCCGGCAAGTTGAAATATCAGTTTTACAATTGTCATATGAACTATCATAGCAAAAAAGATGCAAATACGCTATAATATCTCAAATGAAAAAAATTTTTATTTATGGAATTTCTCTTTTTGAATTTTTTTATATTAGTTGCAA
>JAAZCS010000344.1 GCA_012513125.1 Treponema sp.
GACTTTGCACTGTTCACACTTGGTGCTTCTGCCATTGGAACTGGAATAATCGGTGGCGTTTTTGGATTGTTTTTATTTTTGCCATACATTTCTCAAAAAAATAAGAATGAACTGTATTGTTTTTCTAAAATAAACTCATTTTTTTATACTCCTGCATTTAGAATTCTTTATTTTTCAGCGATTTACGTTTTATACGAATGGGTAAAATCTTCTGGATTTTTAGGTTATCCGTGGGGACTGCTTTCAGAAACAGTTTTTCATTTTCCAATTCTTATGCAAATAGCTGATATTACTGGAACATACGGAGTATCTTTTCTATTAGCATTTATTAATTCATTTTTAGCAGAAATTTTACTATTTTCATTCAAAAACTCGTTCCGAAAAGAAAAACATTTTTTCTATAATTCTTTCAAAAATATTACATTTGTACTTTTGGCACTTTTTATTTGCACAACAATTTATGGAACATATAAATACACCAAAAAGATGATTCCTCAAAAATATCTATCAACTATTTAAGTTCAACAAAACAGCGATCCTTGGAAACAGTCAACAGATGAAGAAGCAATACTCACATCACAACAGTTAACTCAAAAAGAAATTGATAATTTAACTTCAGAGCAAAAAAAAGCCGATTTAGTAGTTTGGAGCGAAGGATGTCTTTCATATGCATTCCCTGATAGTTATTCTTTTTATTCCTACTATCCAATTTCTTCACCTTTATTATCATATATTGATTCAACAAATACACCATTCATTATTGGCGGTTCATACATAAGAGACAGACAAAAACTACAGGTTTACAATGCAGCTTTAGTATTTGATGAAAAAGCTAAATTTCGTGGTTTTTATGGAAAAAACCATCTTGTTCCTTTTGCAGAAGTAATTCCGGGTTCAGAAATCCCTTTTATAAAAAATATTCTAACAAAAGTGATAAAAATAACCGCAGGGTGGACTCCAGGAGATCAATATTCATATTTTGACATACCTTGTTCATATAGCCCAAACAGAAAGTTGCCAATGTCTTCTTACACGGATTTATCAACAACTTTTGAAGAGCAAGAAAACAACATAAACAGAAAACCAACAGTTAGAATTTGCACACCAATTTGCTTCGACGATGCTTTTACAGATATAATGAGACCTCTTTTTCTAAATGGAGCTGAACTTTTTATGAATATCACTGACGACTCTTGGTCAAAAACAAAATCTTCAGAGTATCAGCACTTTGTGATAGCTTCATATAGAGCGATTGAATATAGAACAACACTCGTAAGATCCACAAATTCTGGATATTCGGCAATAGTATCACCAAATGGAAAAATTCTTTCTGATATGCCTTTATTTGAAGAAGCTTCTATTTCCTATGACATTCCAATTTTTGAACATAAACAAACAGTCTATTCTACTTTTGGAAACTGGATGCCTTATACATTTGCCATTCTTTTTATTCTTTATGCATTTTATATGTTCAAAACATTTGCAACGACAGACTATATTGAATCACAAAGAAAACTTGTCAACACTCACAAGTCCCAAAATAAGAAAGAGCATAAATAATTTTTTTGTCAAGGAAAATAGTTATTTTTTTTTATCCGAAATTCACTTGTCTTAATATATCTAGTGTAATAGTATAACAACTAATAATAATTAAACGCTATATACAACAGCTAGATTTTAGTACTCAATCGGAGGATTTATGCGCTGTCCATACTGTGGAAGTTTAAATGACAAAGTAATTGAATCAAGAACCATGGCTAATGGTGAAAGCATAAGGCGTAGAAGAGAATGCCTTGACTGCAATTTTAGATTCACAAGCTATGAAAGAATTGATGAAAAACCATTTATGGTTGTTAAACGCGACGGACGAAGACAGCCTTTTGAAAGAGAAAAACTTGAAAAAGGAATCGAAAGAGCTCTCGAAAAAAGACCGTTTTCAACAAGCATGGTTGAACAAATAACCAATGACATTGAAGATAAAGCAGTAAAAAAAGGAAAAGAAAGTAGAGAAATCACTACTTCAGAATTGGGAGAAATAGTTCTCGCACAATTATATTCAATAGATAAAGTTGCATATATCAGATTTGCTTCTGTTTATAAGCATTTTGAAAATTTAGAAGAATTTATCACTGAAGTCAAAAACGCGGAGGGGAAAAGTGAATGATCAATCAATATTTCCAGAATGGAGAAGTTTTTTAGGTTCAAGCTCGGATAGTGAAACAGCTGGATTTTTAAAACATGTTGTAAAACGTTCAGGTGAAATTGCCAACTATGATAGAAGTAAAATTGAAAAGGCAATTGAAAAAGCAATTGAGGCAGTTAACAAGCAAAAAGATCCAAACAAAGCTGTTGAATTAACAAATCTTGTTGAAGAAAAACTTCGCTTACAATTAGCCGGAACTAGAGCTCATTCAATTCCTGCAATTGAAGAAATACAAGATATTGTAGAAAGTGTGCTTATTGAAAATAAAGAAGTAGATATTGCTAAATCTTACATTCTTTATAGAGCAAAGCATGAAGCCGTTAGAGATGCCAAAAGACTAATGGTTGATATAAATAAAACAATGGATGGCTATCTTGGACAAAGTGACTGGCGTGTTAATGAAAATGCAAATGTAAATTTTTCACTTGGTGGATTAATTTTACATAATTCAGGGACAATCACTGCTAATTATTGGTTAAATAATATATACACAAAAGAAATAGCCGAAGCTCATAAAAATTGTGCATTTCACATCCACGATTTATCAATGTTTTCTGGATATTGTGCAGGTTGGTCTTTACGTCAATTAATTCAAGAAGGATTAGGCGGAGTTCCAGATAAAATAACATCAAAACCGGCTACCCATTTATCTACATTAGTGAATCAAATAGTAAATTTTTTGGGAATTATGCAAAATGAATGGGCGGGAGCTCAAGCTTTCAGTTCTTTTGATACATATCTTTCACCTTTTATTAAAAGTGATAATTTATCTGAAAAAGAAGTAAGACAATGCATTCAAAGCTTTATTTATGGTGTTAACACACCAAGCAGATGGGGTTCTCAAGCTCCATTTACAAATATTACAATGGATTGGATTTGTCCTGATGATTTAAAGAATAAAAAAGCTATCGTAGGTGGAAAAAACATGGATTTCACTTACGGGGACTGTCAAAAAGAAATGAATTTGATTAACAAAATATTCATTCAATTAATGATTGAGGGTGACTCAGAAAAAAGAGGTTTTGCCTACCCTATTCCAACCTATAATATTACAAAAGATTTCGATTGGACTTCAGAAAACTCAAAATTACTATTCGAGATGACTGCTCAATATGGAACGCCAAATTTTCAAAATTTTGTTAATTCAGATTTAAATCCAAGCGATGTTCGCTCTATGTGCTGTAGACTTCAACTGGACAAGCGAGAACTTAGAAGAAGAGGTGGCGGTCTTTTTGGAGCAGACGAATTTACAGGTTCTCTTGGTGTTGTTACAATCAACATGCCTCAAATTGGATATTTATCCAACGATGAACAGGAATTCTTTTACAGACTCGACCATTTAATGGATTTAGCAAAAGAAAGTCTCTGCACAAAAAGAAAAGTAATCCAAAAACTTTATGATGGAGGATTATTTCCATACACACGAAGATACTTGAAGACTTTAGTAAATCATTTTAACACAATTGGTTTATGTGGAATGAACGAATGTTGTATTAATTTTTTAAATGAGGATATAACAACAACAAAAGGAAAAGCTTTTACAGAAAAAGTGCTACAACACATGAGAGAAAAAATTATGGATTATCAGGAACAAACTGGCGATTTATTCAATTTGGAAGCTACTCCTGCAGAATCAACATCATACAGACTTGCACGTCATGATAAAGAAAAATATCCAGATATTAAAACAAGTGGAACATCAGATCCTTTCTATACAAATTCCTCACAACTACCAGTAGACTATACAGCAGATATTTTTGATGCACTTGACCACCAAGAATCACTACAAACAAAATATACTGGAGGAACTATGTTCCATGTTTTCCTTGGTGAATCAATTAAAAATTGGAAATCTTGTAGTAATTTGGTTAAAATTATTTCATCCAAATATAAAATTCCTTTTTTTACAATATCACCAACATATTCAATATGTAGCATCCATGGATATCTTTCAGGTCAACAATTTGAATGCCCAAAATGTAAATTGGAAAAAGAAAAACAATTGAAGGAAAAACTTATCCTTCTTGAACAAGAAAAACAACGACTGCTTTCACAACAAGTATCATAAAATAAATTAAAGGGAGAATAAAATGAAACAAACAGAAAGAACATTGGAAGATATTGAAAAAGAAATTCTTGAAACAAAAGAAGAACTGAATAATGTTCATGGAACAGAAACAGAAGTTTATGCCCGTATTGTTGGATACTACAGAGCAGTAAAACACTGGAACAAAGGAAAGAGAGATGAATTTGACCATAGGAAAATGTTTGTTTTCAATGATGACTCATCAGAAGCTGAAGAAAGAATAACAGAAGATAACACTAAATCAGAAATCAACACTCTAAATGCAAAAAACGAACTTTTTACTGAATCTTCAACAGAATCTTCAATTGAATATTTTGAATTGTTTACAAGAAAAACTTGTCCAAACTGCCCGCCTGTAAAAGAATTTGTTGAAA
>JAAZCS010000345.1 GCA_012513125.1 Treponema sp.
ATTTTCAGCTTGTATTGAAGCCGAAGCAAGTCCTTCTCTAATTTTCCAATTACCAAAAACATTATTTGATAATTCAAATCCTGAAGTTTTAGCGGCAATTGCAACAAATCCAGATGTTTGTTTTTCAATATCAGAAATTAAATTGGGAAAAGATCCTGTTGCGTCCGCAAAGCCATATATTAGCGAAGATGGTCAAGAATTTTCGCACATTTTCGATTATCTTCTTGATGGAAAAAAGACGATGCGTGCAGTTTGGACTCCAGGAATTACAGAAGATATGATGAATCGAACTGCAAATATTGATTATAAAGAATTGATGGAAAACTGCAAAAAAATGGATGAAACGTTCAAAGATGCAGACTATGTTCATGTAACTTCTGAGGGAGGAACTGATGTACTAGTTCCAATAAAAGGCCGAAAACTTCTTTTTGATAATGGCGATTTTTCAAAGCCCGGAACAGGTGGAAATATTCCTGCTGGTGAAGTTTTTATTAGTCCTCTAGTTCCTAATGAAAATGTAAAAGGAATTGAAGGTGTAATTGTTTATGATGGTTCTATGACATTTTCTGATGGTGCTTCAATATTGGAAACCCCGATTGTTTGCAAATTGGTAGAAGGTCATGTAACAGATATTGATGGCGGAAATGAAGCAAAAAGATTATTAAAAACAATTACAGAAGCAGAAAATAGAGCTGTTTCTATGGAAAAGGAACAAAAATTACCTGAAGGAATGGGTGCAATTTACAAAAAAAACGCCAGAAATATTGGTGAATTAGGAATCGGCTTAAATCCAGCTGCAAGAATTACAGGAAATATGCTTGAAGATGAAAAGGCTTATCATACGTGTCATTTTGCAATTGGACAAAATTACGATAACGACGCACCTTGTTTAATTCACCTTGATGGAGTTGTAAAAAATCCAACTATAGAGATTATTTATAGCAACGGAGAAAAAAAGATTATTTTAGAAAAAGGTTTTATAAAACTTTAGTTACTGTTTTTCCAGCTGTTAATGAATTCTATCATATATTGCTGAATGTCGGAAAACCACTTCTTCTGAAAAAGACAAGCTTGTTTTCCGATAAAGCGGTAATGCCAACATTCAAATCTGTAACCAGTAACATCTTCGTAGCCTTGTGGAAAACTTAATGACCAGCCATATTTGTAAGCATTTTTTGATAACCAAATCCCTTGTTCTGTTTCTGCAAACTCATAATCAATTGATCCAAAGTCAATTGCAGTTCCAAGTTGATGTTGACTAGTTCCAGGTCTTGCAGATTCTCTTTCTGCCTCTTCTAATCCGTCAATTTCTACCCATTTATTAAATGTTTTATTCTGATATTCATATGAACGGTATGTTGAGCTTACAAGAAGTGTGAGTCCATCTTTTTTTGCAGCTTTTGAAAGTATTTTTAAATTTTCATATGCTTCAGGTCTTAATGAAAGATCGTTTCTGTTAATTGAAAAATCATTATTTTTTACTAATTTAACAAGATTTGCTGGAACATAATCTGCACCAACTTTATTTTTTTTATCAATCAAATATAATAAATCAATATCGTTGCTAGAAAATTCTTTTTCTTCATTAAGTACAATTTTTAAATCATTTAAAAACTCTTCTTTGTTTCCGCTGATGATAGTTTTTTTTGCTTCGTCATTCATATTTTTAAAAATAGTATTTAATTTTGTAATTTCGGGTGAATCCATTGCACCCTCTTCAGTTTTTTTTGCCACGGAATTTGATTTAGCCTCTGCTTTTGAGCAAGACAATAATAAAAATGATAATGATAATAAAAACAATTTTCTAACAGTCATAGAATAATTATAGCTTTTTTATGTTTTGTTGTAAACTTTTTATATAAATAAAATCTATTTACACAGTTTTACATTTTTGTTACGATGTGCAAGTTTATGAATAATGAGAAAATACCTTCAAAAAAATTAAATGTTAAAATGATTGCCCTTGATTTAGATGACACATTATTGAATTCTGAATTGACTATTACAGAAGATACTGTTTTGGCTTTACAAAATGCGGCAAAAAGAGGAATTTATATTATTCCTTGTTCAGGTCGTGCTGATAGTGCCATTCTTCCATTTGTTAGAAAACTAGATACAGCTGGAAGTGAATTTGGAAGATATATTATTGCTATGAACGGTTCTTCGATATTTGATTTGCATAAAAGAGTTCAAATTTATGAGAATCATGTTGATGGTGCCTTATTAAAAGAGATTTATCTTGAAGCAAAAAAACGAAATTTACCATCTCAAGTTTATGATTCTGATACAATTTATGCTTCAGAAGATAATAAATGGACTCAAGTGGATGCAAGTCTTTGCAAATTAAAATTATCATTTGTTGACGATTTTGCTCAGTTCGTGTTAAAGGGTTATTCAAAGATGGTTATTCCAGGCGATCCTGACGAACTTCAGAAATTTCAATCATTTTTGAAAGAAACGATAGGAGACAGGGCTGTCATTTTTACGAGTAAGCCTTATTTTCTAGAGATTATGCCTCCAAATGCTGGAAAAGGAGAAGCGTTAGAATGGCTTTCTTCACAATTGAATATTCCAATTAGTCAAACAATGGCTTTTGGCGACAGCATGAATGATGAATCAATGATTATCAAAGCTGGTTATGGCGTTGCAATGTCTAACGGAATCGATTATATAAAAAAAATAGCTGACTTTATTACAAGAAAAAGCAATCAAGAAGATGGAATTGCCGATTTTGTAGATAATTTTGTATTGTAAATTATTCGAAGATTTCAGGTTTTATATTAAGCAAATCTACAATTTTTGGAATTTGATTTTCTGTATTTGAAGTTGTATTTTTGCTTTTATTTTTTATTGCCCGAATTAAAATATTTTTTGGAGTGTGTTTCATATCAATAAATTCCAACAATTGAACTGAATAGCCTTGATTTTCGAGCCATTCACCACGTAACGCATCTGTTAAAAGTGATGAAAACTTTTCTTTTATAATTCCATATTTTAATAGAGGTTCAAGAATTGTATCTTTTGCCGTTTTAATCTGAGTGTTTATTTGATGCTGGCAACAAGGAACGCTTAAAATTGCTTTGCATTCATGAGTTACAGCATATTTTAACGCAAAATCTGTGGCAGTATCACAAGCGTGAAGAGTAATAATAATGTCTGGATTTTCCTTTTCTGAATAGTTTTCAATGCTACCAGTTTTAAAATCTAAATTATTCAGATTTAAATTTTCACATATTTTGTTGCAATAATTGATTACGTCTGTTTTTAAATCTAAACCTGTAATAGAACAAGGAATATGCTTAATTTCGCTAAGAAAATATTGAACAGCAAAAGTTAAATAAGATTTTCCGCAACCAAAATCAACAATTTTTAAAATGTTTTCTGGATTTTCTTTTTGTTTAAGTTGAATTACATCATCAAGTATGTCATCAATAAATTCCAAAAATCTATTAATTTGCTTAAATTTATCATACTTCGATGAAATGATTTTTCCACTACTAGTCATTATTCCAAGCGTGATTAAAAAAGGAATAGCCTCTCCTTCTTTTAGAATGTAATTCTTTTTCTTTTCGGAAGGGTTTGTTAGTTTAATATTTTGGAATTCGTATGATGATTCGTTTTTTCTAAATTGCTATTATCAATATTTTTTGTGAAAGTTCGGATTTCGCCTTTTTTGTTAGATAAAAGCGTGATTATTTGTGTATCTGTAGTTTTTACACAATTTCTGAAATTGATTCCTATATTTTTTGAGATAAGTTCTTCAACTTCTTCGATAGTCATATGTTTGTGAAAAACTTGATTTTGTGTAAACATCTCTGCAAAATAAGATAAATCGTTTAGTGAAGAAGATTCAATTTTTACTTTTATTTTTTCATATTTGATTTGTATTATTGCGAACTGGATTTGATAAGATTACAGATAAAATCATTTATTACTCTTTATTTTCAATAGTATACTATTTTTAAAAAAACTGATATAGTTGTTGTATGGGAAAATGCATTGTATTTGTAAATCAAAAGGGTGGGGTAGGTAAAACAACATCAGCAATCAATATTGGAGCTTATATTGCCTTGGCTGGCAAAAAAGTTCTTTTAGTTGATTTTGACTCGCAAGGTAATATGTCTAGTGGTGTTGGAGTTTCAAAAGATAAGCCTACAATTTATGAGTTGCTTGCTGAACAAACGAAAGCAAAAGATGTTATAAAACATACTCCGGTAGAAAATCTTGATGCAATAAGTGCTTCAATTGATTTGTCTGGAGCTGCAATAGAATTGGTTGATCAAGAGAACCGTGAATATTTTTTAAAGAAAGCGTTGCAACCATTAAAAGAAATATATGATTTTATTTTAATTGATTGTCCTCCGTCATTAGGAATTCTAACATTGAATGGTTTAGCCGCCGCAGATTCAGTTTTAGTTCCTATGCAGTGTGAATATTTTGCATTGGAAGGAATTACACTTCTTTTGCAGACTGTAAAAAAGGTTCAAAAAGAAATTAATCCAGAGTTAAAAATCGGTGGAATTTTCTTTACAATGTATGATTCAAGAACTAGACTTGCACAAGATGTTGGTATGCAAGTTAAATCATATTTCAAAGATGTATTTTTTAATACAATTATTCCTAGAAATGTTCGTCTTTCAGAAGCTCCTTCTCATGGACTACCAATTTGTAAATATGATCCAGATTGTGTTGGTGCAAAAAGCTATGAAAAATTAGCAGAAGAGGTTATTCGCCGTGGCTAAAGGTTTAGGAAAAGGGTTAGGTGCTCTAATTCATGAAAGTGAAGATTTGCAGATTGAAAAAGAAAATCCAATAAAAAGTGAAAGACCTCAAAATCTTCCATCAGCGATAGAAGTTGATGAAAATGGTGGTCTTTGGGTTGATCCAACTCTTTTAAAACCAAATCCAAAACAGCCTCGTGAAGAATTTAATCCAAAACAGCTTGAAGAATTAAGTGATTCAATTAAAGAAAATGG
>JAAZCS010000346.1 GCA_012513125.1 Treponema sp.
ATATACTGTTGCTCATTTCCACCAGACGGGGAAAATCTTGCTGATTCTAAAATTATATTCATATTTTCATCTGAAATATTTTTATCAGAAAAATTTCGTACACTTGTTCGCTTCTTCATTAAATCAATAATCATTTATAAACTCCATTAATATAGTGTTTTTGTATTTTTCAATGTTTTTTTATCAATTGCTCAACTTCAGAAAGCTTTGGAGGATTAATCTGGAACGGGTAACGTGAACATGCCACAGCCGAACAAGCACTTGCAAAAATCAAAGTCTGTTCATCATCCATTTGATTCATCAATGCGTAAACATCTGCCTTTTTCATTTTTGCTCCTGTTCAAATTGTTCATTCAAAATGTAACAATGTCAATATTTTTTATTCTCATCGTCAACTTCTTGTATGTCTTGAACAATTCTATTACACAATAGTTCATATAGGACATTTTTGAACTCGTTCGCCTTTCATTGAATAGGAGAATCGCTTCCGGTCATTTTTATGAGGATTTGATTGTGTCTTTTCTTCCTCGTTCTCATGGCGTTCTATGATTTCTTCTTAAGTGGTTTCTCTTCAACTTCCAGTACGGTGGGCAGATATAGTTTTTTCTATTCAAGGTATTTTCTTAGCACTGCAGCTTTAAGTTCTGTACTTTGTGACATTACATTCTTTGATTGATTAATTGTTTTCATTTAATACTAAAATAAAAATCAAAAAGTATAAATATCAAAAACTCTGTTATACTTTACTAATGCAAGAATTAATTAATCATTCATTTACAAAGAAAGATGTTATTGGGATTTTAGAAAACTGTCTAAATAAAACTCTCGGTGAAATTGACATAAATCATGTTTTTGATTCAACAAGAGAAAATCCAAAAATTACAGGAATTGCAGGTAACGTAATTGAACAATCTGTTTTTGGTTATTCAGCAAATAGCAGTAAAAATCCCGATTTGATAATAGATAACATTCCTACAGAATTAAAAACAACAGGAATTCGCCTTTCAAAAAAACATCCAAAAGAATATGAAGCAAAGGAACCAATGTCAATTACAGGAGTTTCACCAAAAACAATTATTACAGATATTTCTCTTGTAAATAAAAATGATATTCCGCATCATAATCTTTTGGTGGGTGGCTTTCCCTGTCAAGACTATTCTGTCGCTAGAAGTCTAAACGGTGAAAAAGGAATTACTGGAAAAAAAGGTGTTCTTTGGTGGTCAATTCTAGAAATTCTAAAAGCTAAAAAAACTCCTTTTGTTCTTCTCGAAAATGTAGACCGTTTACTTTTATCCCCATCAAAACAGCGTGGTAGAGATTTCGCAATTATTCTTTCTTGCTTATTAAATGAAGATTATATTGTTGAATGGCGCGTTGTAAATGCAGCTCAATATGGTGAAGTTCAGCGTAGAAGAAGAACATTTATTTTTGCTTACAAAAGAAATACAAAGTTTGCTAAATCTCTAAATGTATCTAATCAAGATAATGATATTTATAGAATTATTCAAAACGAAGGTTTCTTTGCAAAAACCTTTAGCATAAAAGAGTTTAATAATCTTTCTATAAAATCAGAAAATATTTCGGACGATGTACAATTAGTTTCGGATAAATTTACCTTTAATTTTGAAAATAGCGGAATTATGTATAACGGTTTTGTTTATACTGCAAAAACTTTTCCAGAAGAAATCGAACCAAAAACACTTAAAACAATTATTGAAAAAGAAACAGTTGCTTCAAAGTTCTTTATTCCTAATGAAAAACTTTATTATACAAATCCAGAAGAAACTCATAGTGATGAAACAGAAAACGAGTTACCAGCAAAAAGTCGTCAAACTTGGCAATATATAAAAGGTGCAAAAAGAAAAATGCGTTTAGCCACTAACGGTCATAAATATGTTTATTCAGAAGGTGCAATTCCAATGATTGACGAATGGAATAAACCTGCAAGAACAATGCTCACAAGTGAAGGTAGTTTTAATAGAAGTACACACATTGTTAGAGATTACAATACAAAAGAAATAAGAATTTTAACTCCATTAGAAACAGAAAGAATTCAAGGTTTCCCAGACAATTGGACAAATACAGGAATGCCCGAAAAATTCAGATATTTTTGTATGGGAAATGCTCTTGTAGTTCCGTTAATTTCGAAAATGGGAAAAACTATAGAAAAGATTTTTGATGAAAGTGAAGATGAATAAATAAAAGAGCAAATTTTTTAACTCTGTAAAACTATTCTTGTGATTTCCAAACAAGTCAGATTTCTGCTAAACTATTTTCATATTATCCAAAAGAGGAAAATCAGTATGAGCATTTTAATAAAAGACACAACTAGAGAAGAACGTGAAAAAATTATAAATGATTCCCTTGACAGTGGGTGGGATACCGGCTGCGGAACGGAAGGTTTTGGAATAGATTACCAACTTTATATTGACGGAAAAGTTGAATTGAAAGATTTGAACGCCAATTCTGATTGTGGTTTTGAAACCGCCCATCCGTCTGAAAGAGATTCTCATAGTTGTCCATCAGTGTAAGCTAATTCTTTTAGTCAATTTTTTTTGCTAAATATTCACAGAAACAACAATTGTCGCTTGTTTTGCCCCTGAATTTGCAACCTTCTTTTTTCATTTCCTTCATGTAAGAAAGAAGTCCTTCGTTGTAGCAAATGTTGACTAGTTTATTTTCTGACGCTTGTTTCATAACGATGTCATATGTTTGATTTATATTGCCAATTATTAGTTTTTCCGATTCGTTTGCAAATCCACAGCAAGGTGCAATGTCTCCGTTTGGATGCACGTAAAAAAGTTGACCTGGACCTTCGCAATAATCTTCTTTGAACCATTTTTTATCTTTCCATGCTTGAGGATTATCGCTTTGTACTGAAAGTGGAGTGATATATATCGGAATAAAAAGATTTTCGTTTTGAAGAGTCATTGTTACGCCTTTTGTTTTATCAAAAGAAATTTTTTTACTTTTGCAATTCATAGCCTTTGCAAGTTTTTCTATCAATTCAAAATCATCTTTTTTATTGTTCATCACAAATTGAATTTCAATAATAAAGTTGTCTTTCCAGATTCTAAAAACGTTATTACAAAAAGTGGCAATTCTTTCTGGCTTTTGATTATGATAAGAATCGTAGCTCAAACCGAATTTTCCGTCAAAACCAGCGTTATAGATTTTTTCTAATGTTGAACATAATTCATCTTCAGTTTTCCACCAGTCCCCGTTTGTCATGATTTTATCAAAAGTGAAGTCGTTTTTTACCGCAAATTGAATGATTTCTTCCATATATAAGGTATTTAAAAAGGGTTCTCCACCCGAAAATCCAATTTTAGAAATGTTTTTGCAAGTCTTTAAAAAAGAAATTGCAGCATCGCTTTTTAGTGATAAGTTGTTTCTTTTTACATAGCAATGTTTACAGTGTAAATTGCATTTATCAGTCACGGCAAAAATAATTTCTTCTGGGTTAAAACCATGTTTAATATTCTTATTCATGCAAAAAAGTATACTTGAAATTCAATAATTAAGAAACGTCTAACATTCATACAAAATAACTGTTCCATTGCTTTTTTTGCCTATTTTCAATATCATTAATTGATTTTAGAAATGGATGGTATTTTGATATGAAAAAAATTGAGATTCTTGATTCAACTTTGCGTGATGGCGCTCAGGGTGAAGGTATTAGTTATTCTGTTCAGGATAAAATTCATATCTGCCAAGCTTTAGATTCTTTAGGAATTGATTTTATTGAAGCTGGAAATCCTGGAAGCAATCCAAAAGATATGGAATTCTTTCAGGAAATAAAAAATATCGAGTTAAAGCATTCAAAACTATGTGCTTTCGGTTCAACAAGAAGAAAAGATATTAAATGTTCAGAAGATTCAAATGTTCAAAGTTTGCTTGCCGCAGGAACAAAATATATTGTCATTTTTGGCAAATCTTGGACTTTTCAAGTTACTGATATAATCAAAACAACACTTGAAGAAAATCTTAACATGATAAAAGACACTTGTGCTTATTTGCGTGAAAATGGCAGAGAAGTAATTTACGATGCAGAACATTTTTTTACAGCGTATGAAGAAGACAAGGATTATGCATTTAAGACACTTCAGGCTGCAGTAGATGGAGGAGCAAGTGTTCTGTCTTTGTGTGAAACAAAAGGCGGTTGCATGATTGATTCTTGCAGAAAGGCTGTCAAAGAAGTTGTAGAAACTTTCGGTTCAAAAGTGAAAGTGGGAATTCATACTCATAATGATTCCGGTCTTGCAGTTGCAAATACTTTAGTTGCAGTTGATCAAGGTGCTGTTCATATTCAGGGTGTTTTGCTTGGTTTTGGTGAACGCACAGGAAACGCTAATCTTTCTACAATAATTCCAAATCTTCAATTGAAAATGAATTATGATTGTATTTCTAAAGAAAACATGCAGAATCTAACTTCAATCTGTAAAAGGGTATCGGAAATAACAAATATTAGCTTGAATTCACAGCTTCCATATATTGGTTCAAATGCATTTGCACACAAAGCCGGAATGCATATTGATGCTGTTTTGAAAAATCCTATGGCATATGAACATATTTCCCAAGAATGTGTAGGCAACTCAAGGGTATTCTTGATGAGTGAAGTTGCGGGGCGTTCAACAATTATCGAAAAGATTCAAAAATTTGCTCCAAATATTCAAAAATCAGATCCAATTGTAAAAACAATTATTGATAAAATGAAGGATTTAGAGTTCTCAGGCTATCAATTTGAAGGTGCCGACGGCAGTTTTGAACTTTTAGTGCGAAAAATGATAGGGCAGTATCAGTCGTTCTTTACATTGCATTATTATCAAACAAATGGTTCTAATCCACGTCCAGAAGAAGGAGTTTGCTGTTGTGCTCAAATAAAGCTTGAAGTAGACAGACAAATTGAAATAACAGCAGGAGAAGGAGATGGTCCTGTAAATGCACTTGATATTGCATTGCGAAAAGCTCTTGAACGTTTTTACCCATCTGTATCACAAATCAGACTTGTTGATTTTAAAGTTCGTGTCCTAGATGGCAAATCGGCTACGGCAAGCAAGGTTCGTGTAATTATAGAAAGTACAGATGGAGAAGCGAATTGGACTACAGTTGGGGTTTCTGCCGACTTGATTGAGGCGTCTTGGCTTGCTCTTGTTGATTCTTTTGAATACAAACTTATTCGAGATATAGAAAAACGATACAGGAAAATCATTTAGTATTGAATTTGTAAAATTAATTTAGTATTATTAAATATATTAAATATTATTAAATTTAGGAGTAGATATGGAAAAGACTATAGCGTTGATACCAGGAGACGGAATTGGTCCTGATGTTGTTGATGAAGCTGTAAAAGTATTGAATGCCGTTGCAAATAAAAATGGTCATACTTTCACTTATAAAAATGTTATTGCTGGATGAAAAGCTATTGATATGTTCAAAAATCCTCTTCCTAAAGATCAGCTTGATATTTGTTTACATTCAGATTCTGTTTTATTGGGCGCTGTTGGCGGTCCAAAATGGGATGATGTAGATCCTTCTATCAGACCAGAAAAAGCACTTTTGGGTTTAAGAGGCGGAATGAAAGTTTATGCCAATCTTCGTCCTGCTGTAATGTTCCCACAGTTAAAGGCTGCTTGTCCATTAAAAGATGAAATTGTAGGAAACGGTCTTGATATTTTAATCGTACGTGAACTTACTGGTGGAATTTATTTTGGAGAAAGAGGAATTTCTTCTGATGGAAAAACAGCATGGGATACAGAAAAATACAGTTGGGAAGAAATTGAACGCATTGTTAGACTCGGATTTGAATCTGCTCAAAAACGTCAAAAGAGATTGTGTGTTGTAGATAAGGCAAATATTCTTAATTCAAGTAGATTATGGAGAAAAGTAGCCGAATCTATTAAAGGTGAATATCCTGATGTAGAATTAAACTATCTTTATATTGACAATGCTTCAATGCAATTAGTTCGTAATCCAAAACAATTTGATGTAATTGCAACAAGCAACATGTTTGGTGATATTCTATCTGATGAAGCTTCACAGATTACAGGTTCAATTGGAATGTTGGCTTCCGCTTCTTTAGGAAATGGAAAAGGACCTGGTTTATATGAACCAATCCACGGGTCAGCTCCTGATATTGCAGGAAAAAATCTTGCAAATCCTTTGGCAACAATTCTTTCTGCAGCAATGCTTTTACGTTACGATTTTAAACTTGAAAAAGAGGCAAAATCAATTGAAGACGCAGTTCAAGCAGTTCTAAATGAAGGCTGGAGAACAGGCGATATTGCTGGAAACATTGAAGAAGTTAAAGCAAGTGGAAAACTTGTTGGAACTAAAGAAATGGGTCAGCTTGTTGTAGACAAAATTAATGCCTAATCTGTAGGTAATAATCCGGTTTATGAAGTTCACATCAAAAAATTGTGCAAATGTTCAGTTTTAGTGTGCCTTCAATAGCCGGATTTTTTTTGCTTTTAACTTATTTTAGCTTGTCGATAAAAAGAAAGTAATCTACAATATTAAGCATGGCTAATTCTATTGTAAAGAAAAATGGATTATTGTATTCAGAAGATATGCACACTTTGTTAGGTGTTGATTCTGAAAGTGAAGAGTTTAATGGAAGAGTTCCATTTGGTGTACATTTTATAAATGATGAAGTTTTTGCCGATTCAGAACAAACTTCAATTTCCTTGCCAGATTCAGTAAAATCGGTTGGTGCAAATCTTTTTTGCAATTGTAAACGTCTTTTAAAAGTAAAATTACCATCATCTTTATGTGAGCTTTCTCCATATATGTTTTCTGGATGTTCGGCTTTACAAAAAATTGTTATGCCAAATCAAGTTGATTCTTTTCCAGAGGGATTATTTTACGGCTGTTCATCTTTGACAGAAATTCCTTTTAGAGCAGGTCTTTCCACTTTAAGCGAGAATGTTTTTGCTGGTTGCTCTTCATTAAAGTCGCTTGTCATACCTGATACAGTGATAAAGATTGAAAGTTGTGCTGTTCAAAATTGTAGCTCTTTGGAATCAATTGTAATTCCCTCTTCAGTTCAGTTTATAGCTCCAGATGCTTTTGACGGTTGTAATTTGATTCATAATATTAGAATTTCTAGCGATAATAAACTTTTTTACATAAGTGAAAAAGATGGCTGTTTATATGAAAGAACTGCTGAAGAAGATAGATGTATCATAAAAATAAATAAAATTGAAAATAAAGATGTCGACTTTTTTGAAAATAATTTAGTAGATACTGAAGAAGTTGATAACGAAGAAGAAGACAATGAAGAAGATGATTTGTTTAGTGCAGAAATTGGTGCTATGAATGAAGAATCTTCATTAATAAATGAAAACGAAAATAAAAATACAGAGGAACATGAAAAAATGACAGAAGATATTGATTCAATTTTTAATGAAATAATGAGTGATGAAAAAGAGACTTTGGATTCAACAAACGAGAATATAGATGTTGATAAAAAAGAATCGGAAGTTTTAGTTGATGCTATCGATATCGTAAACGAACATAAAAGTAGATTGTCAGATACTCAAAATGTAGGCGTTGATGAAAAAGAAGGTCAAGTTCTTGCTCAAATGATGGAAGTTATGAATGAGAAAAAGCCTGAACCGTCAGAAGCTAAAGTTTCAACAGAAGAATTGGAAAAATTGTTTTCTACTCATGAAGAAAAGGAACCTAATGGACAAGCTGATAACAGTCTTTCTGTAAAAAATCCAAGTAACATTGACAAAAAGGTTAGAATTCTTCTTGATGCAGCAAAAGTATCAAAAATTTTGGAATTTGATGTGGAAAAAGATTTGCCTTTTGAACCTGATTTATTTGTAATTGCGGAAAAAACTGTTGCTAACGAAAACGGTGAAGAAGAATTTTCATCAAAATTGTTGGCTTGTGTTTCAAAAATCGCTCATATTCAAAATTTCAATAGAGTTTATTTAGTTTCAGAGCTTCCTTTTGATAATGAGGAATTTGTATATTTCTATTCTTCATTTATTAGCAAAAAAAATTTAATTCTTGCGTGCGAGGCTGCAAGACCTTCTCTTCTTTCAGAATATTGCAAGTCTATTTGTGAAAAATCAAGAATAAGTTTGGATAAACAAGATTTAAATGATCAAAGAAAACGCCTAAGCATAAAAAATAACACATTGATAAAACTAGTTCTTCAAGATAAATATTGTTAATATTCTGTTTTAAGTAAGAGAATATTGAATAAAGTTATTTTTTTTATATAATGTTTTATTAAGTATAATTAAAGAAATTAAATAATTATAAAGATTTAGTCTTGAAATAGAGGTGATTTATGAAAAGTGATAATGCAAAAAAAGGAGCTGCAAGAGCTCCCCATCGTTCTTTGTTCTATGCGATGGGATATACTG
>JAAZCS010000347.1 GCA_012513125.1 Treponema sp.
AAATAAGATATACTCTTAATTTAATTTGCTTTTCTTCTATAGTCAAAGGAAAAATAATCAAATTTCACGTGTTATGTTTTTTAACCACTTTTTCTTAAAATAATGAACAATAACAAATGGCATTTTTTCAAATTCATCCAAATATAAGATGAAATAAACCCAAAGAGGTGGCAATTTAAATACAAAAGCTGCCAGTAAACCTAATGGAACTGAAACACCCCACATATTTATTACATCTGCAATAAAACCAAATTTTGAATCTCCACCTGCTCTAAAAATTCCACAGATAAAAACAGTATTAATTGACGCTCCAACAATTGAGTATGCAGTTATATACATTAAAATATCTCTGCAATGTGAAGCATTTTCTGATAGTTTAACAATATTAGGGATAAATGAACGGCAACATAGAACTAAAATGCCACCTAAAACACCAGACAAAATAGTAACTTTTGCAAGTCTTGCAGCATTTCTTTCTGCCTTTTCTAATTCCCCTGCCCCCATTTGCTTTCCTAAAATTATTGCACCACCATAAGCCATTCCAAAACAAACTACTGTCGCCAAATTTCTGATAACGCCGACAACAGAATTGGCCGCAACGATATCTTCACCAAGATGTCCTAAAATTACAGAATACATGGAGAACGCTGCACCCCAAACAAGTTCGTTTCCTACAGCCGGCATAGAAAATTTTACAAAATCAGAAAATAGCAACTGATTGCGCTTAAAAATTACGGAAAAACCACAATGTAAATCTTTTTGTTTTTTGCAATAAATCAAACAAATCACCACTTCAATTACCCTAGAAATAGAAGTTGCAATTCCAACCCCAACAATTCCCAATTTTGGAAATCCAATAAATCCATAAATAAAGCAGGAATTTAACAAAACATTCAATCCTAACGTGATTAAAGTGAGAATTGTTACAATTTTTACTCTTTCAATGCTTTTAAATGCGGACTGAAAAATCTGAGAAATTGATAAGCAGAAAAATGAAATGCTAGCAACTTTTAAATATGAACTTCCTACTGAAATTAAATTCTGATCATTTGTAAAAATCCCCATTAAAAATGTTGGGCAGAAAAATGCTAAAACACCAAAAATGAATCCCACAGAACAAGAAATTCTTAGTGCAATTCCCATCAGAACTTTTATGGATTCAACATCTTTTTTTCCCCAATATTGAGACGACAACATTATTAAACCAGAAGACAAACCAGTGGAAATCATAAATAAAATGAAAGTAATTTGATTTGCCAATGATGAAGCCGCAATTGCTGTTTGCCCAACAGAACCAAGCATAATAACATCAACAGAGCTTACGGCTGCTGAAATAAGATTTTGAGCTGCAATTGGCCCCACGATTGTACAAAGTGATTTATAAAAACTTTTTGCTTCTAAATTCATAAATACAATCATATTTTTTTAATTATTTAAGTCAATTACGATTCTATTTTATTATTGTATAAAAATATTTTTACGAGGTAATTTGCTTTTTATACATTAAATAATTATACTTTGATTATGAGTAAAACAATTCCAAACAGAAAAGATGTTCCTGAGGCAGATAAATGGAACCTTTCATCAATATATAAATCTGACGCAGACTGGGAAAAAGCATTAAAAGAGATTCCTTTATTAACAAAAGAGATTTCTTCTTTCAAAGGCAAATTGGGTGAATCGGCTGAATCACTTCTTTCGGCGTTAAAAAGCCTTGAAAAAGCAGAAATCAAAATGGAAACTGTTTATCATTACACCTCTTTACAACATGAAGCAGACGAAGATGACTCAAAAGCGACGGATGCAGAAGGAAGAGCAATGATGGCATATACACAAATGCAATCAGAATTAAGTTTCTTCGACCCTGAACTTCAAGCCATCGATGAAACAAAACTTCTTTCATGGATAGAAAAAGATGAATTTAGAGACTATAAAATTTATATAGAAAAATTATTATATTTTAAAAAGTACATTTTATCTGAAAAAGAAGAAAGAATTCTTTCACTTCAAATGCAAGTCGCTCAAACACCAAGTACTGCTTTTAGCGTTCTTACAAATGTTGACATGAACAAAACTTTTGGCAGTATAAATGTAAACGGTGAAGATTTACCACTTACAGAAACAACATTCTCTCTTTTTATGAAAAACGAAGACCGCTCTGTAAGGGAACGTGCATACAAGCAATATTACAAAAAGTTTGAAGAAAATCAAAATACAATAGCTTCACTTTACGCCGGTTCTGTAAATCAAGATGTTTTTTCAATGCGGGCAAGAGGTTACAATTCTTCGCTGGAACAGTCGCTTTATGGAAATAAAGTTCCACTTTCTGTTTATCATAATCTAATTGATTGCATACACAAAAATCTTGCACCACTTCATGAATATTACAAAATCAGAAAACAAGTGCTAAAAGTTGATAATCTTCACCACTACGATGTTTACGTGCCTTTAGTTCCGTCAATTTCCACAAATACGCCATACGATAAAGCGGTAGAAATTTGCAGAAAAGCACTTACACCGTTAGGAAAAGAATATACAGACAGACTTTGCGATGGACTAAAGAACGGCTGGGCTGATAAATATGAAAATGTAGGAAAAAGAAGTGGGGCTTTTTCTTCTGGCTGCTATGTTGGAAATCCATATATTTTGCTGAACTACAAAGATGACATGATTCGCGACGTTTTCACAATGATTCATGAAGGCGGACATTCAATGCATTCGTGGTATTCAGTTCACAACAATCCTTTTATGTGCTATGACTACACTATTTTTGAAGCTGAAGTTGCATCCACATTTAATGAAGAATTGCTTTTTGAATATTTATATAAAAATGAAAAAGATGAAAACATGAAAAAATATCTTTTATCAATGCGAGCTGATGATATTCTTGCGACTTTATACAGACAAACAATGTTTGCGGAATTTGAATTAAAATCTCATGAATTAGTAGAAAGTGGAACTCCATTAACTGCTGAACTTTTACGAAAAACTTACAGAGATTTGCTTGAACTTTATTTTGGTGAAGAGATGGTTTTTGAAAGTAATTCAGACATGGAAGGATTGAGAATTCCGCACTTTTATTCTTCATTCTACGTTTACAAATATGCAACAGGAATTTCTGCGGCATTAGCACTTGCAAAAAAGGTTACTAATGGTAATGAAGAAGACCGTGAAGATTATTTCAAATTCCTAAAATCAGGTGGTTCTCGCTATCCTATTGAAAGCTTAAAAATTGCAGGTGTAGATATGAGCGACACAAAACCAATTCAAGATGCTTGCGATGAATTTGCATTTATTATTAATGAATTAAAAAGCAAACTGCTGTAATTTTTTTTATTGAAAATATTTCTAAAGAGGAAGTCAATTTCTGCCGATAAAGTAATCGGTAGAAGTTTAACCATTGGAGATAAAAAGTTGAATAAACAAGATTTTATAGATTTTTTGGAAAAGATTCCGAAGACAGAAATTCACATTCATATTGAAGCCGTAATTACGTTAGCTTCTGTCGCTAAATTATATAAAAAAAGATTTAACACAGAAATGAACAAAGATGACATGTCTTCTCTTTTCTCCTATGAAGATTTGAACGGATTTATTCAGGCGTTTTTGAAAGTTCAAGACTTACTTATTTCCGTTGACGATTTTAATTTGGTATTTGATGATTTATGTGATTATTTAGTAAAAAACGGAATTACATATTGTGAAGCTTTTTTTGCTCCAACTGCATTCCTCAAAAAGGGATTTGACTATCAACAAATGATTTCAATTTTCTCTAAAAAAATTAAAGAAATAAAAGAAAAACATAATATCACCGTTAAACTTATTATGGATGTTTCAAGAACATTTGGACTTGAAAACGCAATGAAAAATTATGAATTACTAAAAGAATTTCCATGCGATGACATAATCGGTATTGGACTTGGTGGTGCAGAAATAAAAGGCAAGGCAAAAGATTTTGCTCCAGTTTACGAAAAAGCAATAAGTGATGGATATAAAGTTGTTGCACACGCCGGTGAAGATGTTGGACCTGAATCAATTTGGGATTCCATCAACTATCTTCATTCTCAACGAATTGGACATGGAATTACAGCTATTCAAGATGAAAAACTTATGAATGAACTTTCAGAGAAAAAAATTCCACTTGAAATTTGTATTACAAGCAACACTTTTACAAAAAAAATTGTAAAACAAGCAAAAGAACATCCAGCAAAAATCTTCTTTGACAGACATATTCCTATCACAATTAACACAGATGATCCTGTTTTCTTTAAAACAACTTTATTAGATGAATTCTGGATTTGTTACAGTGAACTTGGATTTTCACTTGATGAAATAAAAACTTTAATAAAAAACAGTTTTGAATATTCATTCATGCCAGATGATGAAAAAGCTGTAATGATTGCAAAAGTTGATGAAATGTGGAATTTAGATTAACATCTAACAAATGACACTTTTAGAAAAATATTATAACAAATTCAATGAAGACCATCGACTTTCCACAAGGCACGGTTTAGTTGAATTTAAAACATCTCTTTTTTACATTGAACAAGCTATCGACGAAATAAAAAAAGCCATAAATAAACAAAACAATGAAATAAAAATTCTCGATGACGGTGCTGGAACTGGGAAATATTCAATTGAACTTCATAATAAAGGTTATGATGTAACCGCCGTGGAACTTGTTAAACGAAATCTCGATGTGCTTCGAAACAAACACTTAAATATTAAAACTTGGCAAGGCGATGCACGAAATCTTTCTTTTTTGGAAGATAATTCATTTGACATCACACTTATTTTTGGACCTTTGTATCACTTACATTCAGAGGAAGATAAATTAAAAGTTTTTAGCGAAGCAACCCGAATTACAAAAAACAATGGAATAATTCTTG
>JAAZCS010000348.1 GCA_012513125.1 Treponema sp.
GCAGATATACAACTTGTAGCTCTTGCAGCACTGGCAGATATTATGCCAATGAAAGATGAAAACAGAGTATTTGTGAATTCTGGAATAAGTTCAATTAAGGAAAATCATGCAAGAAAAGGACTAGCTGAACTTTTAAGCAAAATGAATATTACCAAAGACAGTATAAATTCAACTACCCTAGCTTGGACAATTATTCCTTCACTAAATGCTGCCGGCAGATTAGGACAATCAAACTTATCCTTGGAACTATTAATTTCTGAAGATTCCAAGAAACGAGAAGAATTAGCTGAAACAATTTTTCAACTAAATGAAAAAAGAAAAAAACTTGTTTCTGAAGCTGAATTCAGTGCAAGCAAGAAAGCTCAAGATAGTCTTGAAAAATACGAAAACAAACTATCTGTAATAATTGATAATAACATTCATAGAGGAATTACAGGGATAGTCGCTACAAAATTTATGCAAAATTTCAATGTTCCATCAATTGTAATTACATCATCAGACGATAATTGCATAGGTTCTATGAGAAGTTGCAGAGGATTTATAGCAACCGAATTTCTTTCAAATTTCAGTGATATTCTTACAAGTTTCGGAGGTCATGACTATGCAGCTGGTTTTAATTTCAAGGCAAATCAATTGGAGAATTTTATAACAAAGTTAAATTCTCTTGTTCCGTCAATTTCGATGAATTCTTCTGAAGATATAATCAATATTGATGCTGAGATTCCAGAGCAATATCTTGAACCATCTGTATTCAATATTCTAGATACATTTGAACCTTATGGTAACGAAAATGAAAAACTATGTTTTCTGTCCTGTAAACTAAAATTGATATCGGCTGAATTGTTTGGAAAAAAAAATCCTATGCATCTAAAATTAATATTTGATTGTGGAAAATACAAAATTCCTGCAATCTATTGGAATTCCGGAGATAGATTAAATAATGACATCGCAATAAATGAAAAATATGATATAATCTACGAACTAAACAAAAAATATTACAATGGATTAACAACAAATCAATTAGAAGTTATTAACATGGTAAAAAGTGAATCTTAAGGGAAAAAAATGAAAATTAACACAAAAATAATTATTTTAGCATTGCTAATAAATGTATTTTGTTTGAATGCAAACGAAGCAAAATATGAATCTGAGAATTTGAATTTATATGTTTCATACAATGATGAAATTATCCCAGGTGATGCAATTTTTGTAAAAATGATTATCCAAACTCCTAAAAATCATAAAAAAATCAAATTTGATAACGATAAAAAGGCTGAATTAACACTGAGTTTGAATAATAAAATAATCGAAAAATCTCCATTCTATCAAATTAATACTTCAAAAAAACAGAATATAAGTGAACTTTTATCGGGAATTCCTCTATCCTCTTGGTTGGAAAGTGGCAATTTTGAATTAAAGGTCTTTATTGAATTAGATGAAATAGGAAAAAAAGAATTTACACTACCTGTAAAATTTACAAGCAAAATCTTTAATGAAGAGATAATTAATTTGGACGAAAAGAATACTTCCATAAAAACGGATACAAGTCCTACAAGAATATCTCAAATTAATAAACTAAATGATATCCTTTCTACAAATATATGCGACGATGTTTATTCTTTGAAAAGTTTTATTTCACCAACCACTTCAACTAGATACACTTCATTTTTTGGCGATAGAAGAACATACAAATATACAAATGGAAAATCATCTACAAGCCTTCATTATGGCAATGATTATGGAATTCCAGACGGTAGCGAAGTAAAAGCTTGTTCAAGCGGAAAAATTGTAATGGCAGAAAATCGCATTTCAACAGGATTTAGTATTGTAATTGAACATCTTCCGGGGCTTTATAGCTTATACTATCACTTAAGCGAAATGAACGTAAAAGAAGGTGATTTTGTTGAACAAGGTGCATTAATTGGCAAATCTGGATCTACAGGTCTTGCTACAGGACCTCACCTTCACTGGGAAGTACGCCTTAATGGAGAAGCTGTTAGACCCGAATTCTTTTTTGCTGATTTTGCATTTGAAAAAACTGCAGACAACAAATAAATACTTATTTTCTTAATAATGCTAAGAATTGTTTCTCATTTATTATTGTAACATTATATTTTGCGGCTTTCTGATTTTTTGAAGAACCACTCTCAGTATCATTTGTTACTAAGTAATTCAAATCTTTTGTTACAGACGATTTAATAATGCCCCCATTATCTGTTACTAATAATTGAGCATCTGTTCTTTTTATTGATTGCAATTCACCTGTAAAACAAAATGATAGTCCAAACAACAATCCATTCTGATTACTTTTTATCGTAATTATATTATTTTCTACTAAATAACGCATTTCAGAAGCATTTTCTTTTAGACCTTCTTCTATTATCAATGCCATTTTATCTGCAAAACCATAAATTAGTGCAATTTGTTCTTTTGTTAGGCTTAAAATTTTATCTAACGTATCATAACCAGCTTGAACTAATTTTTCAGTAGAAGTAACACCTATACCCTCAATATCAAAACCTGCAATAAAAGTTGACAATTTTAATTCTGTACGAGCATGTATCGAATTATATACCTTTTCAGCACCTAAAGATTTTTTTTCTTTTAATATACTTTCTTCATTTAAAAAATATGGAATTAAATTATCTTTTGATATTGAATAAATATCGGAAATCGACAAGAGTTTTTTATCATTAAACAACGATTCTATTAATGTAAC
>JAAZCS010000349.1 GCA_012513125.1 Treponema sp.
ACTGTAATTCCTAAAGATATGCCAGTAGTAGTTTTAATTAATAATGGTTCTGCAAGTGCATCTGAAGTTTTAGCTGGAGCATTAAAAGATTATCATTTGGCTTATTTAGTTGGTGAAAAAACTTATGGAAAAGGCTCTGTTCAGCAAGTTTGCCATTTAAGTGATATTGATGGCGTAAAAATTACAATGGCTAGATATTATTCACCAAGTGATACAAATATTGATAAAGTTGGAATCATTCCTGATTTTGAAATAAAGAATTTTGGAATAAGTGAAGATGAAGAAAAGATTTATCTCGATTTGATAAATTCAAAAAAGATTGACGATTTTGTAGAGAAAAATACGAATATTACAGAAGCACAAATCACAAAAGAAGCGGAATTACTAAAGAAAGATTATCCACTTGAATCAAGGTTGCTTAGACGTTTGATTAGAGTTCAAGTTCTTAATTCAAAACCAGCGATTTTGTATGATATGGATTTTGATCTTCAACTGAAAAAAGCAATAGAAATACTAAATAGAAGTGATTTTTCTGACATTCTAAAGAAAACAAAAACATTGAAAGAATTGCAAGAAGTTGCTCAAACAGAAAATAAAGAATGAGACAATTAATTGTTCAAACCTTTGCAGATAAAGATGGAATTGTAAGAATTCAAGGGAAAGAGTTTAAATATTTAAAACAGGTTCTTCGTGTAAAAATTGGAGACATGGTGAATATTCGTTTTCCTGATGGAAGTCTAATTAATTCAACTGTTATTAAAATTGATGATAAAAATGTTTTTTTGCAGGTTTGTGCTGATTCAGAAATAAAAAAAACAATAACTCGTGGTGTTCAGGCTGATGAATTGTCGCTCAAAAATGACAAAAATGAATTTTGCTTATTTCAGTTTATTCCACGTCCACAGAAATTTGAATTAATTGTGAGGCAAGCTGTTGAATGTGGAGTGAAGTACATCATTCCTGTTATTGGTGAATATTCAGAAAAAAGTTCAATAAAATCTTTGCAGGAATCAAAGAAAGATAGATTATCCAGAATTATTAAGGAAGCAAGACAGCAAAGTGGTTCTCCTGTCCAAACAGAAGTGAGTGAAGTTATGACTATTGATGATGCACTTTCTTTTTGGAATCAATTTAGTGAGAAAAAAGGTTTTATTTTGTCAGAACGAGATGTGCAGAGTTCAAGCTTGGCAGAACAAGTAAAATCAATAAAGACGGAAAAAATTGGAATTGCTGTTGGAAGTGAAGGCGGAATAAGCCCGAATGAATTGGATTTGTTTATAAAAAAAGGTCTTTTTTATCCTGTTCATTTTGCCGTAAATATACTTAGGTGTGAGACGGCGGCTCTTTATGGAATTGCGTCTGTTCAAACAATGATAAATGAATTAAAAATGTAAAAGGATTGAATAATGTCATTAAAACGTATTTCTGTAATTGGTGTTCCTGTTGATGTTTGTCCACCAGAAGAATTGGAAAAAGAAATTCTAGAAATTCTTGCAAAGCCTGGAACAAAGCAGATAGTCTTTTTGTCGATTTGGAAACTTTTAAAAGCCACTCACAAAGGAGATATGGCTGATTGTGTAAAGAATGCAGATTTAATTATTCCAATTTCCAAAAGTATTTTACGTGGAGCAAAATTTCTAAAAAAAGAAGTTCCTAATAGATATAATCCGTTTGAAATGGTTATAAGAGTTCTTTCAATTTTGGAATCTCATTTTAAAACCACTTATTTGCTTGGTTCTTATAAAAAAACTTTAGTTAAAGCTGAGAATAATATACGAGATACTTTTCCATCATTGAGAATTGTTGGTAGATATGTAGGTTATTATCCAAAGCAAATTGAAAATGATATTATTTCTGCAATTTTTAAGTCGCAGCCGTCTTTGGTTCTGATAAGTGATGGAATTAAAGAAAAAGATTGTTGGGCTTATAAAAGGCGTAATAGATTTTCTTCTAGTATCTTCCTTTATTATAAGGATTCTTTTGGAATATTCTCAGAACGAGTTAAAAGAATTGATGAAAAGACATTTAATAAAGGAAATGAATTCTGGATTGAGTTATTTCATAATCCATTTAAGATTTTTCTGATTTTCCCATTATTGTGGTATTTAATTTTGCTTGTATTTTACAAATTATTTAGAAAATAATGGAGAAAATAAATACTGGATGTTTAAGGCGGAAAGAGTAAACAGAGCAATCATGATTTCTTCTCGTAAAGATGTAATTGATTTTTATGTAAAGGCTGTAGAGAATATTTTCAATTTACAAGTGAAATCTCAATTGCTCGAAACAAAAGATAATTCGTCTGTTACAACGTTTGTTGATATTTCACCTTATCAAGATAGAATTCAATTTGTTATTGATAATAGAATAATTTTCAAAGATTCAATTTTCATTATTTCTAATGATGTTCCAGAATATATAAAAGTGCTGATAGGCAATTATTTTGAAAGAATAATTATGTATCCTTGTGAAGTAGGGATTGCAAATTTTTTTATTCACAAATATTTGTTTTCTAATAATTCATCAAAAAATAAAAAGAATTTCTTTTATGAAGAAATGGAAAAAAATAAAGATTCAGGTAAATATTTTAATGATTTTATCGGTTGTTCAACGGGGATAAAAAAAACAAAGGTTGATCTGTTAAAGTTTGCCAATTCTGATGAGCCAGTTTTGATTATGGGCGAGAGTGGAACTGGAAAAACTGTTCTTGCAAAAAAGATTCATGAAATTTCAAAAAGAAGTAATAGAGCTTTTCGGTCAATGAATGTAGCCGAAATAGGTGAGAATTTAGCTTCAAGTACATTTTTTGGAACAGAACAAGGCGCCTATACAGATGCAAAAAAGCATAATGGAATATTTAAACAGGCAAATGGTGGAACTTTGTTTCTGGATGAAATTGGATTAGCGTCAGTAAATGTTCAGTCGAAGTTACTTACAGTGCTTGATTCGGGGCAAATATATAGTGTTGGAAGTAATAAACAAGAAAAAGTTGACGTTAGAATGATTTTTGCAACTAATGCAAATTTGCGGACTAAAATGACAAAAGTTGAATTTCGTAAAGATTTATATTTTAGAATAGCAAATAGTGTAGTTTATATTCCTCCGTTGCGTGAGAGAAAAAGTGATATTAAAGAAATTGCAGCTTATTATGCTGATAAAAAGAGTAAATCGCTTTCAAAAAAAGCTTTTGAGAAGCTAGAAGATTATGATTGGCCTGGTAATGTGCGACAATTGAAAAGTTGCATTATGAATGCAGTTTTATATTCAGAAAGTAGTGTTATAAAAGATGATTATATTAACTTTAATCTGTAATGTTTGAATCTTGTTTCTTTTGTGATAATCCAGCTGCTTTTGTAAAGATTTTTTCTAAATATTGTGCTTCGCTTTCAGATAAGGCACTTCGGGCAAGTAAGTTTCTCCAGAATAGTTCCATTTCTTTTTGTCCGTTAAGGCTGAAAAAACCAATCTTTTTTAAGTTATCAGAAATAACTGTTACTGTTTTATCAATTCTTTTTAGATTTAGTGGTGTGTAACCTGTTACAGTTGAATTTTTTTCGCGGAAAAGTGTGTAGCAAATAATTTGTACTGCATGTGAAAGATTTAGAGATGAAAATTCATCGCTAGAAGGAATTGTTACGCCGATATTGCATTCTTCAAGTTGTTCGTCAGTAAGTCCTGTTCTTTCATTTCCAAATACGACTGCTATTTTGCTGTTATTGTTTTCTGATAAATTGGTGATTTGTGATGATGTTTTTGCAAATTCTTCGGGTAATAATAATTTGCCTTTTCGTTTTTTTCCTCTTCTTCTTGTAGTTCCTGCACATAAAACACAGTCAGCGGTTGCTTCTGTAATTGAATCAAAAAAAGTTGCATTGTCAAAAATATCTTTTGCATGAATTGCTAATGTGTATATTTGTTCGATATTGTAGTTTTCTTTCTTGCCAATAATTCTCAAAGATTTTATATCATTGTTTGCCATTGCTCGGCATGCAGAGCCAATATTTCGGCTTTCGTCTGGATGATCTAGAATAATTACAATGTTTGATAAGTTCATAAAAAAGAGTATAAGAAAAAGAAAAGCAAAATTCTACTATTTTTTTTAGGAAAGGATTTGTAAGAGGAATAATCGTAAAAAATTAACCTAAATTATAACTCATTATCAATATTTTAAGAAAATTCACTTATACAAAATAATATTAGTAGAACTATACTGAAGATAGAGGTTATAGCATGAAAAGAAATTTTAGTTCTGTTTGTTTTATGATTATTTTAGCGATTTTTTCGTTTGGTTTGTTTGCTCAGAATAATATTCAAGAGAATGCGGATGGTAGTGTTACTATAAATAATGTTGATTTTGAAGAAAAAGCGGTTTCTTATAAACAGAAGGCAGATGGTTTTCAGAATGTGACTGTTATTGCGGGCAAAAATGTAAAGAAGATTTTTCCTGTTTCTGTTAGTTTGAAAGATTATTCAAATAAAATGATTTCTGTTAAATTTTCATGCGATATCAAAGTTCATGATACGAAAAAAGGTGAGAATGAAATAACATGGATGATTAATGATATAAAAGCGAATATGCCAGTCGTTTCTAGAAAAAAAATTAAGTCTGACGAATGGACAAAAATGGAAGGTGAAATAACACTGCAACTGGGCGAAAATAAA
>JAAZCS010000350.1 GCA_012513125.1 Treponema sp.
GCAGTATCGATAATCACTGTATCAAAATTGTTTTTACGTGCATAATCCAATGATAATTTTGCATTTTTGACTGCATCTTTTTTGTCTTCAGTAAAAACTGGAACATCTATTTTTTGTCCAAGTTGAACTAATTGATCGATTGCAGCTGGTCTTACAACATCACATGCAACCATCAAAGGCTTTCTGCCTTCTTTCTTTAATTTTGCAGCAAGTTTATGTGTAGCAGTTGTTTTACCAGCTCCCTGAAGTCCTAACATTAAGATAACAGATTGAGTATCAGGTCCTTTTAAGTGCAAATCCTGTTTAGTATCACCAAGCATTGCTACAATTTTGTCATGAATAATTTTTACAAATTGTTCACCAGGATTTACAGATTTTATTACCTTTTCACCTTTAGCTTCTTCAATAGTAGAATTTACAAACCTTCTTACTACTCTTAAATTAACATCTGCTTCCAATAAAGCCATTTTAATTTTTTCTACTGTCTCTTCAATATTTTTTTCAGTGATAGTAGATTTCCCACTCATAGTGCGAACGATATTGCTAAAAGTATCTGTTATTTTTTCAAGCATTTCTATTTGGTCCTTCTTGTATAAATTCTTCTAGGATGAGGTGATGATAATTCTTTTAAAAACTCTTCGGGAGTTAATTCTTTATTTATTATTTTGTATAATCCATTGCATATTAATAATTTAATATTTTTTTCTGCTGCAATTTGATTAATATATTTACAGGCTATTGCACCTTCTGGCAAATAGCCAATTTTTTGCACATTTGCAATCAAGTCATCAATATCATTAAATTTTGATAACATATCAGTTTGAATCAAATCCTGACCAAACCGTCTATTTCTTCCATACTTACTTTTGCAAGTTACATCCAAATCGCCCACTCCGGCAATAGATGTGAATGTTTCTGCATGAGTTGCTCCCATAGCAAAACCTAATCTTTGTATTTCATTTAATCCTGCAGCCAAAAGCAATGATTCTGTATTATCTCCAAAAATATTGGACGTTTTAGTTATTGCATCCAATGCACCATAAACGACAGCTATAACATTTTTTGCAGCCGCACAAATCTGAACTCCAATAATATCCAAGCTTGAATAAACCATCAAACCTGGTAGTGTAAGAAGATTTCTAAATCTAATAGAATTCTTTGGATTTTCAGAAGCAGCAATGAGACCAGTTAGTTTTCCCATTGCAACTTCTTCCGCATGACTTGGACCTGAAATATATACTGTATTACCTTTATAACATGAAGGCAAAGCTGATTCTATTTCTTCAAGTACTAATTTTGGACCGTTTTTATTTGGAACAAAACCTTTTGTCAATGCACCAATAATTGTCAATCCATTTGCAATATTTGGAACATTAATAATTTTTTTAATTGTAGAGGCAAGATATAAAGATGGAGAAGCTATAATAAGATAGTCTTTATCTTTTGCAACTTCATTTATATCAGTTGAAGCAGTAATTTTTTCAGAAAGTTGAAAGCCAGGAAAGAATTTCTTGTTTTCATGTTCATTATTTATTGATTCAGTTACTTCACTTTCCAAAGCCCAAATTTGAACTTTATTATTACCTCTTGAAATTGCTTGTGCCATTCCTGTTCCCCAAGCACCAGCCCCAATAATTCCAACTGATATTGATTTCATCTTATACCTCACAAAGTCATTAATAAATTATTTGTTTATTAATACCAACCAGTACAACTATCGTGCCAGTCAAATATCTCGTTATCTTTAAACCAAAGTTTAATTTCTCTTTCTGCACTTTCATCACTATCAGAAGCATGAATAATATTATGATTCATATGAGTGCAATAATCGCCTCTAATAGTTCCAGGCATTGCCTCTAAAGGACTAGTTGAGCCAACCAATTTTCTTACTAAAGGAACACAATCATCTGCTTGAACTACCAACGCAATAACAGGACCTGACGTAATATAATCAACTAACGATTCATAGAACGACTTTCCTTTGTGTTCTGCATAATGCATTTCCGCCATTTCCTGTGAAATATGCATCATTTTAATACCAACAATTTTCAATCCTTTTTTTTCGAGACGATTGATAACCTCTCCTGCTAACCTACGGTTTATTACTCCGGGTTTTAACATTAAAAAACATCTTGTCATAGTCTTATAATTATAATAAATGTATAGTTTTATTTCAATAATTCTTTTTCAACTTCAGAAATTATCTCATCTGGTGTTGAAGCCCCAGCCGTAATACCAACCTTATTCATACAAAAAAACTCGCAAGGAATTTCAGATGCTGTCTCAATATGAACAGCCCTTTTACAATTATTAAATGCAATCTGGTACAATCTATTAGTATTTGCGGAGTTTCTTCCACCAATAATAATAATTCCATCTACAACTTTACATAGATTTAGTAATGCTGTTTGCCTTTCTTTTGTTGCCGAACAAATTGTATTTATGACATTTGCTTTTGGATTTTTTTTCAATAAATAGTTTTTAATTTTTTCAAATTCTTCAGAACTAAAAGTAGTTTGACTAAGCAATAATATATTTTCAGATTCAATAATTTTTTCATCTAATCTTTTTAAATCTTCTAAATATTGTATCAAATTGAAATTACCATTTTCCGCATAACTTGCAATTCCCTTTACTTCACCATGATTACTATCACCAGTAAAAAGAATCACTTTGTTCAAGCTTTCTTTTTCAACAATTTTTTGACTTGCCTTCACTCTTGTACAAGTGGCGTCAATTATATTACAACGCTTTTTCAGAAGTATTTTTACTACATTTAATGAAACACCATGAGCTCTGATAATTACTACGCTTTCATCAGGAATTGAATGAATATCAGCTTCATCAATAATTATCAAACCCTTTTTTTTCAATTCATTCAAGCATTGTTCATTATGAATTAACGGACCGAGAGAATATACTTTTTTTTCTTTATTTTCTGTCAAGGCAATTTCTGCAAGTTCTACAGCTCGTCTGACGCCAAAACAAAATCCTAAAACTGTTGATTTAATAATTTCTTTCATACAATTAAAAAAAATCCTTTCAGTTTATTCTGAAAGGATTTTTATTTTTTTACTCTGTAGTTAAAACTGCATTTTTATTCGCACTTTTCAAAGAATGATGAACGCCAAACTCTGGCTTCCAATTCTTTCTGAGCAACGAAATCAATCCGCTTGAAATATATATTGATGAATATATACCACTAATAAGACCAACTATAAGTGCTAAAGAGAAATCCTTTATACTTCCTGTTGTAAAAATATACAATGAAAGAACAGCAAATAAAGTAGTAGCAGTAGTTAATATAGAACGTAATAAAGTATCAGATAACGCTTGATTCAATATATCATTGAATTTTGTTACATTAGTCATATATTTTAAGTTATAGCGGATACGATCCAAAATAACGACAGTCGCATTTATTGAATATCCGACAATTGTAAGAACAGCAGCTAATGTTGTTGCAGAAAACTCCATTCCAGACCAAATAATAAATGTCATCATTATCAGTGTATCATGAATAAGAGCTACAATTGCACCAAGAGCAAAATCCCAGTGGAATCTGATAGCAGCATATAGCCAAATTAGCAATACAGTACAAACAAACATTATTATTGATTTGATTACAATTGAATTTGAAAAATTAGATCCAATAAAATCAGTTCTGATAACAGCAACTTTTTCACCACCAAAAGATTTCTTTAAATTATTGTTAATTTCATCAATTAAAGCTGACTGTGATTCACCTTCAACAACAGTTTTTCGAATCTGATAACTTGCATCAGCACCTTCTCCAAGTTGCTTAATTTCTATTCCAGCTTTTCCATCTAATGCTTGTCTAATATCATCAGTAGTAATTTCAGATGTTCCAGAAGGATATATGTATAATGTGCTATTTGTAATCTGATTTGTTGCTGCAGAATTCAAGAATAGTTTTGAAGAATTAAAAGATGCATTGTTTGCAGTCATATGAATTCCATCAATCTTATTAATTTCTGTTGCTAATTCACCAACTGTTTTATATTGATTAAAATTGTAAGAACGAGTTTCATTAATAACGCCAGCTCCACTAATTACAACATCCATCTGACCTGCAGATAAATCAATAGTAATTGACGCAGAACCATTGTATGTTAATTCTGCAACAGGAGGAGCAACCCTTACTTCCTCAATTAAACCAGGTTTAAAATCCAACCCGAAATTTATTCCTTTTGTAAAAAAACCTACGATTCCAGCAATAATTACTACAGAACTGAGTATTGCACAAGGAAGAAAGCCTTTATTAAATTTTAACATTTTTTTCATTGTTTAATCCCCCAACCGATGCTTACCTTTTTAGAATGGAGTACGTCTGTATAAAAATCAAAAATTAATCTAGATACAAATAAAGCTGTAAATACAGATGAAACAACACCAATTGCCAAAGAAACCGCAAAACCTTGAATAGCTCCAGTTCCTAGTTGTGATAAGAATATTGCAGCTATGAACGTTGTAATGTTTGAGTCCATAATTGCCCAGAAAGCATTGTCAAATCCCATAGAAATTGCAACAGCTCTACTCTTACCCTGTCTTAATTCTTCCTTAATTCTTTCAAAAACTAAAACATTTGCATCAACAGCCATTCCTATTGTAAGAATCATACCCGCAATACTAGACAATGTAAGAGTCAAATTAAATCCTGAAAGAATAGCAAACATTATATAAAGGTTTAATATCTGAGCAATAACAGCGTTAATACCAGATGCTTTATAGAAAATCAACATAAATACCAAGATAAGTCCAAGTCCAAGGATAATTGCAAAAACACCTTGTTTGATACTCTGGTCACCCAAAGAAGCACCAATTACCTGTTGACTTTCAACTTCAAGAGGAACATTCAACCAAGCAGTTTGAAGAACTTTCTGTATATTTTGAGCTTCTTCAGTACTAAAACCACCGGATAGCGATACGCCACCACCAGTAATTGCACTTTGGATTCTTGCATTTGATTTTATTTTATTATCACTTACTATAGCTAAATTTTCACCAATATGAGCTTGTGTAAATTCACCAAATAATACAGCACCATCAGTATCAAGATTAATACAAACTTCTGGTTGATTTGTAAATTGATCAGCTCTAACTTCAGCTGATTTTATGTGACTACCATCAAGTGCAATCTCTTTCTTTACAACTACCCATCCAGTTCTTTCATCCAAATCATATTCGTCTTTTACATATTCACCAAAAACTTCACAATCTTCAGGTATAATAGAAGAATCCATCAATTCACCAGCTGCATTAAATGTAGTAATTGGATTCTGATAATAATATGCATTAAAAGCATTTGTAGCTTGAGTATCAACTAAACGGAAATTCAATACACCTTTTCCCATAATCAAAGTATTGATTGTATCAGCCTGAGCAGCCCCTGGGATTTCAATGTAAATTCTATCTTCACCTTGCTGACGAATAACTGGAGAAGTTAAACCAAATCTATCAATTCTACTAGACAAATTCTCAATTGCATTTGCCATTGCTTCTTTTTTGAACTGTGCTACATTTTCAGAATTGATTGATTCACCTTGTGCGGCTACAGCTGCATTTAAATCAGCACGAACGATAATATTCATACCGCCAGATAAATCCAAACCAAGTTTTACAGAATTCTGATAATATTTTTTTGCTTTTAATATTTCATCTCTATAATGAGCTTGAATAACAGTCGCAAAACTTTGTTCTGTTGAATAAGCTGCAAGAACTTCTTTCATTGTAATATTTTTTGGTGCTTTTACACCTATAGCTTTATATTCTTTTTTAGCTTCTTTAACTAACCATTTATACTCTGCAGTAGGTTCTACAGATGAATCTGCTTTAATTATTTCTTTAATTGAAATTACATCTTCTGTAGCTTTAACAGTTGCATAATCCTTTAATTTTTCTGTTGAGCCCAAGGCAAGAGCTTTTACTTCTTCAGGTGTTCTTCCATACCAACTGATTGAAGGCCATAGAAAAACAAAACAAATTGCAAGAACAACAAGAAGAATCACAAAACGAGTTCGTTTGTTCATTTTTATTTAATACTCCGAATTATTTATTTTCTTCAGTTTCTGATGTTTCTGTAGTTTTTTTTGCTTTTTCATCTACAGTTTCTTCTTTTTCTGAAGCGTTAGTCTTTTTTGTTTTTTTATCTTCTTTTGGTTCAGCAGCAGATTCGTCAGTTTTAACTGATGTTATTGCACTACGATTAAATTCAATTTTTGTATTATCATCAACTTTCAAAACAATAGTCTTCTCTTTTACAGATGAAACAACACCGTGAATTCCACCAGCTGTAATTACTTTGTCCCCTTTTTTTAAGGCATTTAACATTTTTTCAGTTTCTTTCTGTTTTTTATTCTGTGGGCGAATTAAAAAGAAATAAAAAATTACGATAATTAATGCGAAAGGGAGAACAGACCATAATAATGATCCTGGAGTTGAAGCTGAAGCAGCTTGTAAAAATGGAATAAATGTCATATATGCATCCTATTTTTGTTTTTAGAATTTGACTAAAGTCAATGCTAATAAGATAACATTTATGTTGCGATTAATCAATTAATTTAGTTAACGCATCATTTAATTTCTTTATAGAAGAATCATTTGGATTGATGGCAACAACTTGCCTTAAATAATATTGAGCTTTTCTATATTCGCTTTTTGCAAAATAAATCTCATACAATCTAAATAAAGCTTCGCTATTTCTTGGATTTGCAATCAAACTTGAACGGAGATCTGCTAAGCTCAATTCTTCATTTGGCTGAAGATAACTTCGTCTAAAATACAGATAGCTTTTTATTTTTGTTGATGAATCATTTATTATTCCGTTAATAATAGACATTGCAGAATCTTTTGAATTTACTTCAGATACAGCATAAACATATGTTTGTATAAGAGTTTCATCTTTTGGATTTGCCCTATATTCCCGATAAGCCAAATCATAAGCCTCGCTTTTCTTATTTAGTTTCAAGCAAATCGTAACATGTTGAAGCACTAAATCAGGCGAATTGTTTTTATTTTTAATTAGATTTTTACTGATATTGTAAGCATCCTTCCAATTTTTTTGATTTATTAACCCAGAGAGTGCATAAAGATTAGCTTCATCATTTGACGGATCAAGCTGAATTATTCTTTTTGCAATTTCATCAGCATATTTTCCTGATACAGGAGAATCTGTTAACGCTGATATTCTGGCGGCAAAAATTAATGCATCAATGTTATCTGGATGCAGTTTTAGTGCCTTTTCAACTGTTTCTGTCGCCGCCACCGTATTCTTGCTCCAATCTAACTGAACCCTTGCCCTCAAAACTAAGTAATCAATATCAGAATCATTTTGACGAGCGTACATATCAAGCAATGAAACAGCATGTATATAATCGTTCTTTTCTACAAGAATTCTTGCCCTAAGCAGTAAAAATTCCAAATCATTTGGACGTTGTTGTAAAACCCTGGCAACATACTGTTCTGCAGAATTAAAATCCTTATTTGCAAATGATGAAAAGGCTTTTTGTTTCAACACATTTATATCCGAAATATCTTTATCTTCTATTGACTTCAATATTACCGATGCTTCTTGGGATTTATTCAAGCTTAACAAAACCCTAGAATAGGCTAAAGTAATTTCAAGAACAGTTTGATTTGACTCATAAACTTTTTTATAGTAATTTTCAGCATTTTCAAAATCAGACTTTTTCTCGTAAACGTAACCAATTAAATACAAAGCTAAAAACGAATCAGGATTTAACTCCAATGAAGAAGTGGCAGCGTTCAAACATAAATCAAAATCTGATGGAGAAACATTATTTGAAAAGATTACAAGTGAAGGAAGAATAATAGAAAGAAAGTCACTATTTCCAGCACTTAATTCAAAGATTCCTTTTTTAGCTGATTCAATAGCCCCTTCATAAGCAGTATCTTGTGACACATTGAACTCTTTCCACGAAATATATTGCGAAGGCCATACGATTCTCATAATTTCAGATGCAACTTTTATAAGTACTTTTTCATTATCTGAATATTCTAATTCGCTTTTTCTAATATCTGTCATCGCCTGTTTTAAAGATGAAGGAACACCGACTTCAACATTCTTCACTATATTTGCATCAATTCCAGAAAAATATGTCCATTTTTTTGAAGGAACTTGCAAGGCAATTTTTTTATCAAGGTCGTTAGTTAAATTTTGAGTGTCAGTTATATCAGACTTCTTTGTTTTTGCATAAATATTATTAGCAAACACTAAAAAAAGAATCAAAGAGAAAATAAATATTTTTCCAGTAAATAGACCGGATTTCAATTAAACTCACCTTATTCAATAGTTGACATTTCTTCATCATCAAAAATCTCAGGACTTCCATCTTTACAAATAAGAGATGAATGTTTTTTCTGTATAAAATAGAAAGCAAAAATTAAAAGAATTAACAATAATAAAAACAGTGGTCCTAAACAAATGACGACAAATGAAAATGAAATTTTAACTATTTTAAAAGAAAATAATGAATACCAAATATCAATTATAATAAGAACTAATGAGGGGATAACAAACCCCATTTTAAATCCTTTATATTTATATATCCC
>JAAZCS010000351.1 GCA_012513125.1 Treponema sp.
AAATTATGGAATTTGTATAATAATTAGTATTTTGATTATTATTGGTGGACTTGGATTTACTGTAATTACTAATTTTCTTTCATTTCTAAAATCAAAAAAAGATAAAAACAACAAACACACGTTAAGTTTACATTCAAAAATAGTTTTATGTATGACTTTTTCATTGATTGGAGTTGGCACAATATTGGTTTTTATTTTTGAATATAATAGTGCTTTTGAAGGTTTTAGTGTTTCCAAAAAAATATTATCGTCGTTTTTTCAATCTGTAACACTACGAACAGCCGGTTTTGAAACTGTTCCTCAGGCTGATTTTTCAAATGCTTCAACTTTTATTTCTTATATTTTAATGTTGATTGGCGGAAGTCCAGGTTCTATGGCTGGCGGAATAAAAACTACAACTTTATTTTTAATTTTATGTAGTGCCTATAAAAATCCATCAGATAAAGATGAACCGTCAGTTTTTCACAGAGATATTCCATTTGATAATATTTATAAAGCTGTTTCTATTTTTGTAAAGGGTATTTGTTTTTTATGTTGTGCCTTTTTATTGCTTCTTATTTCGGAGCAAAAATCGATTTCTGCTGGATTATTCACGACAAGTGATTTGTTGTTTGAAACAATTTCTGCATTAGGAACAGTCGGTTTGTCAAAAGGAATAACATCAAGTATATCATTCATAGGAAAAATAATTTTGATTATTACAATGTTTGCGGGAAGAACAGGGCTTACATTTATTTTTATAAACACTGGTGCAAATAAAACAAAATTGAATTCGTTAACTGATTATCCAAAAGAAGATGTTCTTGTTGGATAAATTGGAGGAAAAAATATGACAATTGCTATTATCGGTTTAGGAACTTTTGGAAGAAATGTGCTAGAAGCATTGATGAATACTGACGCAGATTTAATTATTGTGGACAAAGATAGGGAAGTGGTAGAAAAGTATAAAAATTCTATTCAAAATGCCTATATTACAGACGCAATTAATGAAGAGACTTTGAAAAAAGTTATTCCAAATGATATAGATGCAGCAATCGTTGATTTAGGAAGTCAGCTTGAAACTTCGATTCTTGTAACTCATAATTTATCTAAAAAGGGTGTTTCAAAAATTATTGTAAAGGCTCGTTCTGATGATCATGGAGAAATATTAAAATTAGTAGGGGCTTCAAAAATAATTTATCCAGATTTAGATGCAGCTCTTCATATAACACCAATGTTGATTTCTTCTGCTTTGTTTAATTACATGCAAGTTTCAGACAAATTTGCTATTGCGGAAGTTTCTGTTCGTAACGATTTGATTGGAAAACCTATTTCAAAAAGTAATATTCGTCAAACTTATCAATTAAATATAATTGGTGTTAGAAATACATCGGAAACTGAAATGGAATTTGTTAATTCCCCAGAAATGATTCTTGATAAGGATATGATTTTGCTTGTGGCGGGAACATCTGAATCTATAATGAAATATTCAGAAAAAAATGAAGAAACAGCCCGGAAAAATACTAATTTCTTTGCCAGACTGTTACGACATTAATTTTCTGCACTTGCTTTTATTTGTTTAACAAAGCATTTATATTTGATTGAACAACATGAAGCAAGGCATTTTTTTCTATGGTTTCTGGAAAATTTCGCCAAATGACGTATTTTGATTTTGGTGAAACTTCTACTAACGGTGAACCTACTGGATTGTGAACATTATCAATTATAAAATCATATTTTGTGTTTTTAGCATCTGCAATTTGTTCTGATGTAACTGGGCCTGGTCCAAAAACTGTTATATTTTCAAAACCCAAGTCTTTTGCCAAATAAATTTGATTCTTATTGCATAGAACTTTTTCATTTTTAATCCTCTTATTTTTTTTGTATTTTTGAAAGCATAATTGTAGCTAAATATGTAAGACCTGAAATTATAGCAATTGTTCCAGCTGGAGGCCAGTTAATTGCAACTGCTATAATGTAGCCGATTGTTGAAAAAGCAAATCCAAACATGCTACTAAAAATGAATAGTCTTTTTATTCCTTTTTTACCGTTTATTAATGACATAAATGATGAAGCTACTAAAACTGGTAAAATCAAAAGTGAATCTATTAGAAATGCTCCTAAAAGTTGCATCGCGAGTGCAACAACTAAAGCTATTAGCATAACCATAATTGTATAATTGATTTGAACTTTTAAGCCCATTGATTTTGCGACTTCTTGACTAAAGAAAAGTGAAAGAATGTTTTTGTAATTCAGAATAATGTATAAGGTTAATAAAATTGCTAATGCTAAAAGAACATAAATATCAAAGTTTTTTAGAGCAAATGGACTTCCCCACAACAAGCTCAACGTGTCTTTTGCTGGAACATCTTTTACGTGTGTGATAATCGAAGCAATTGCCATACTTATAACCATTGTGGCTGCGCTTCCACCAGCAAAGCCGTAATGTGAGTTTTTTGTAAAAAGCAACATTAACAAAACTAACAATATATTGATAATAATTACTACTGGTACTAGTGGAAGTTTTGATGCAAGTGCAATGGCACCACCAAGAATAACTCCGTGCATTAGCATATAGCGAATAGGAACTAAATCAAGGCGTAAGACCATTACACCACAAAGAGGAAATGATGCACCTGAAATAATCATTGCTATAAAACCGCGTAAAATTGGAGGTAGTGAAAAAAGCATAATCATTCTATTCATTTGCGTCACCTAATAAATCTAGATTTAATTGCTGCCATCCATTCATCAGGGACAATTCCTTATCATGCGTAACAACAATTATTGTAGGAATTTCTGTCACACTTAATGATAGAAGTATATCTTTGACCATTTTCTTGTTTTCGCTATCTAAAGCGGCAGTCGGTTCATCAAGTAAAAGTAGTTTTGCATTTTGAACAAGACATCTAGTTAACGCCACTTTTTGTTTTTCGCCACCACTTAAACTGTTGAAACTTCTTCCGTATAAATTCAACGAAGAAGTTCTCTATAACGCTTTTTTTATTATTTCAGTTTTATTCTTTTCTTTTGAATGAAAACCTAATCCAGCAACTTCTTCTGTTGAAAGACTGAATTGTGTACTGTCTGTAGATTGGGGAATATAGCCAATTGTATATTTGTCTAAATTTTGAATATTTTTTCCGTCTATGTGAATTGTCCCACTATCTGGTTTGTGGATTCCTGCTAATAATCTAAGCAGAGTTGTTTTTCCAGTTCCATTTTCACCAATTATCATAAGTCTTTGACCTGGTGTTAAATTGAATGAAAGATTTTTGAATTTTCCAAATTTATATGAAAGATTTTCTACATTCACGCTAACACCTTGTACAAGTTTTGCTCTTTGTCGAAGTAAACTATACATTTCATCGGCATTATATAAATCTTCCAGTTGATTTTCTGTTGCACATAAAAGCCTGTCGACGAGAGCGTCATATTCTAGTGTGATAATGTTGTTTGGATTTTCTTTGTTAATTTCTTCTATATATTTTATTGCTAAACGGCTAGTTAAATTTGCGTAAATGTGCTTTATTCCCATCCGAATCATTAAAACTGCAGCCGCTTTTCCTACAGCTGTATCATGAGCACAAAGATTGTCTTTTGGTCCTTCATAAGAAGAAAAGAAAGTGTCCAGTTCAAAAAGAGGGTGTAGCCATTTTCCAAAACTAGTAAAAATCAAATCGTTGTTGTTATAAACAGCAAGAGTTTTGTTTTGAGGAAGAGGGTTTTTGTAAATGTAAGAATCATTCATCTTTAAGTTCATTTCGATTATAGAATAAACTATTTGCATAGTTATTACTAATACTTTGTAGTAATTTTTGATAATGCTTAAAAGTAATTTTTAAAAAATCTATTACCTATTGACTAAGTAGTTTAATATAAATATACTACCAAATAAGTAGGTTATAGATGGTAGAGTTTTTTGAACAATTAGTAAGACATAACTTTCGCAACGGATTAATGCGTAGTTTTTTTCAATGTAAATAAAATATTTTAAATTATAAGGAAAATACTATGGGAAAAACACAATATAAATTTGAAACTCTACAGTTGCATGTAGGACAAGAACAGGCGGATAGTGCGACAGATGCTCGTGCTGTTCCAATTTATGCAACAACTTCATATGTTTTCAAAGATTCAAATCAGGCTGCTGGTCGTTTTGGGTTAACTGAAAATGGTAATATTTATACAAGATTAATGAATCCAACTAGTGATGTATTTGAAAAAAGAATTGCAGCATTGGAAGGTGGAGTTGCAGCTCTTTCAACATCGTCTGGTGCGGCTGCAATCACTTATGCTATTCAAAATATTGCAAAAGCAGGAGATCATATTGTTTCTTCACAAAGCTTGTATGGTGGAACGTATAATCTTTTTGCAAATACACTCAAAGATTTTGGTTAGAAACAACTTTTGTGGACGGAAGTGATGTTCAGAATTTTGAAAAGGCAATAAAGGCGAATACAAAAGCAATTTATTTGGAATCTCTTGGAAATCCAAATTCTGATATAATTGATTTGGATGCAGTTTCAAAAATAGCACATAAAAATGGAATTCCTGTGATTATTGATAACACATTTGCAACTCCATATTTGTTTAGACCAATTGAACATGGTGCTGATATTGTAGTTCATTCTGCAACAAAATTTATCGGTGGACATGGAAGTGTTATGGGTGGAGTTATTGTTGATAGTGGAAAATTTGACTGGACTCAAAATGATAAATTCCCTGGAATTTCACAACCAAATCCTTCATATCATGGAGTAGTTTTTTCAAAAGCGGCTGGAAACTTGGCTTATATAATAAAGCTTAGAACAACAATTATGCGTGATACTGGTTCTACAATAAGTCCATTCAATTCATTTTTGTTAATTCAAGGATTGGAAACTCTTTCACTAAGGGTGGAGCGTCACGTAGAAAATGCGTTGAAAGTTGTAGAATTTTTGAGTAAGCATCCAAAAGTAGAAAGAGTAAATCATCCTTCATTGGCAACAGGAAAACAAAAAGAACTTTATGACAAGTATTATCCAAACGGTGGTGCTTCAATATTTACTTTTGAAATAAAAGGAACAGAATCTCAAGCTAGAAAATTTAGTGAATCTTTGGAGTTATTTTCACTTCTTGCAAATGTTGCAGATGTAAAATCGCTTGTAATTCATCCTTCGTCAACAACGCACTCGCAACTTTCAAAAGAGGAGTTGTTAGAAGCTGGAATTAAGCCTACAACAGTTCGTTTATCAATAGGAACTGAGCATATTGATGACATAATAGGTGATTTATCACAAGCGTTTGAACGTATATAATAAAAAAACGAAAGTTTGCAACACAAACTTTCGTTTTTTTTAGTCATATAAGTTATGAATCATTGTGTTAGCTATTTTTTCTATTGCGTTTTGATTTTCATTGTCGATTTTTAGAGCTTGATATTTCCATTCTATCCAGCCTATTTCTGATGGAGAGGAAATTCCTTTTCGCATATATTTTTTTACAATTCGTTTAGCGTGCCGAACAAGTCTTTTTTCAGGTTTTTTGTAAATCACGAAAAAGATAATTGTAGCTACAAAAATTAAAAACAATGTAATAATCAAAATCGCTGTCATGCATTTTGATGAAAGAAAATTGACAAAGTTTGTGTTTTGTTTACTTTCTTCTGTCGTTTTTTGGTTGTTTGAAAATAATTTTAATGTTTTTTTATCATTTGAATTGATAAATGCATAAGGATTATCTGTTGTATAGACCGGTGTCGGTTCAAAAATTTTCCAGTTTCCATCGATAAAAACTTCTGGCCATGAATGAGCTTGAAGTCCTGTTATTGAGCCTTGCCCTTTGTCATTGAGTGTTGTTCTAAATCCTTCAACCATATGACACGGAATATATTGAGATTGCATTAAAAGTGTAAAAGCGGTTGCGTACCAAGTGCAAAATCCTGTTTTAGATTCAAATAGAAAATATTCAATGCTATTTTTATTTGCAGGTGCAATTGGCGTATCTAGAGAATATGTAAATCCATCTTTTAGGTATGATAAAATCTTTTTTATGTAGATATTATCAATTTCGGCTTTTTCTGTGTCTGAAGAAGCTTCTAAAATTGATTTTTCATACAATTCGTTTGCCAATAATTGAACTTTTGGAGGAATGTCAGAAACTTCAGATTCCAGATTTTCAGATTCAGAAAGTTCTGCTTTTTGTTTTTCATTATTTTTTTCTAATAAAAGAAAAATGTCTGTTCCACGGATTATTTCTGGAGATATTTCCAATGTATTTGTAGTGACCGGTGTAATAGTTCTTTCTTTATATTCATCTGGTAAAAGAATTCCGTTTGTATCTGATGTGAACGGAATTACGGAATAAAAATCTTCCACTAGACGCATATGAATCATTTGTGTGTCTTTAGAAATTGAGTTTTTGCCTTCTTTCCCGAAAAACAAATTCACAGGCATTTCGTCCGAATCGTAATATTCATGATTCCAATATGAACCGTACCAAGCTGAAAACTTATCTGTAATAAAATAATAAGTTTGATAAGGGTTTCCTTTAAGTTCAAAAATTGGTCTTGCAGAAAGTGACACTGAATTTAGAGGTTTTGCAGCATTTGCAGAAAAGCCATAACCGGGAATGTGAATCATAAGCGGAAAATCTGGTGCAATAGTTTGCATTATGTTTGATGAATCAAAAGAAATTTCGGAAGTGAAGCTATATCCTTTTTGAAATTCTGTTATTGCAACAACACTTGTTATTATGGCGGCACAAACAAAAGGAAAAATGAATGACTGCCAACGTTTTTTGTATAATAATGGACAAATAAGAAAAAGAACGGCAAATATTAAATAAATCTGCTGTCCGCTAATAATTCCAATGCATAGAAAGTTCACTGTAAAAAAAATGCTAATTCCTGTTAAATATTTTCTATTAGCTATAAAAACAACAGAAAAAATCAACATTATTGCATAAATTTCAGCGGCAAAAAAAGAAAAAAATCCAAACGCAGTTCCTTTTCTTGCGTAATCAAGCCATGCTTCTGCAAGTGAACGTTGTGTTGCACCAAGTTGTAATAAAAGGAAAATCCCTGCTGTAACAATTAACAAACTAGTAAAAATTCTAATTATTATTGGTAAAAGTGAAGGTACTTTATTTAGGCGAAATGAAATGAACAGTAAAATGCATGATAAAATTGTCCACGATAATAAAAGGGATGGAAAACCTTCCGCTTTGAATACACGTAAAAAAATAAAAACACAGCTAGTTATAACAAAAGTAATTAGTGAGCATTCAAGAATTGATATGATGGTGTTTTTAGTGCTTGAACGCATCTGTTAT
>JAAZCS010000352.1 GCA_012513125.1 Treponema sp.
ACCCACCTTACAACACAGGAAATCAATTTATTTACAATGACACTTTTTCTTCAGTGAATGACAAACATAGTTCTTGGCTCAGCTTTATGAAAAGAAGATTACTACTTGCAAAACAATTATTGACTTCAAATGGAGTTATTTTTATTGCAATCAGCCAAGATGAATTATTTTATCTAAAAATTTTATGTGATAATATTTTTGGTGAAGAGAATTTTGTTAATGATTTTATGTGGCTACATGGAAAAGGAAAAAAAAATACTTGGTCTAGAACAATGGAACAACATACATTGTGCTATGCAAAAAATAAATCAGAATTAAAACCATTTCAAGACGAGGAAATTTCTTCTTGGGCAAAAAATAATCAGGATGATGATCCACGTGGAAATTGGTTTTCTGGAAGCATATCTTTTTCAGAAACAAGATCAAATCCAAACAATAAGAATTTTTATTCTATATTTTCACCATCAAAAATTGAGTGGAAAAGACAATGGCTTATATCAAAGAATGAAATGGAAGAAAATTTACAGAATAATTTAATTTTCTTTGGAACAGCCCCGAAATATGATAAAGTGCCAAGATTGAAAATCTTCAATAATACTAAATCTTTTGTAATCCCAAAAAATATTATTACAAATACTGAATCAACAAGACAGGCACAAAATCATCTTGACGACATACTTGGTGGAAAAAAAATATTTGATAATCCTAAACCTGTCAGTTTGATAAAACACTTAATATTTATTTCTAATCTTCCAAAAAATGCACTGATACTAGATTTTTTTGCAGGAAGCGGAACAACATTCGAATCTGTTTTAGAATTAAACAAGGATGACGGTGGAAAAAGAAAATGCATTTTGATTCAAAAAGATGAAAAAACATGGTCTATTGAAAACGGTGTAAAAACTGCAAAAAAAGGAAGCAAAATTGCTTTTGAAAAAGGTTTTGATTCAATTACAGACATAACTGAAAAAAGAATAAAAACAAATATGCAACTCTACAACTCAAAATATCACATTGATGACAAAATCGAAATTATAGAGTTGCAAGAAAAAAATTGATTACCAAATTTTGATATCAAAAGCACCAACAGAAAAAACTGGTATTCGTGATAATGGTGCATCAATAGTAACTGTAATTCCGCCTTCATATTCTTTCTTCGTGGCACAATCAACCCATTTCTTATTTGCTAATTTAGGCAAATATACACTTCGGCTAACGCAACCTTCATCTGTTACAGGGCAAACGAGAAGCTTATCGCCAAACATATATTCATCTTCAACAGAAAAAACATTTTTATCTTTTGAAAAATCATAAAATAAAGGTCTCATAACTGGCTCACCTTTTAGATGGGCTTTGTCCATTATTGCACTAATATATGGCTTTAATCTTGTTCTTAATGCTAATAATTCTTGCAAAATTTTATAAACATCATCCCCAAAACTCCAAACTTCATAATCTTGTCCACTTTCCATTTGTTTTACTTGAAATCCACGGACATCATGATATTGCTTATTCAATTGCTTAAAAGGAGGACGTTCACCATGGAGTCGCATAACAGGACAAAAAACTGCCCATTCAAACCAACGCACAAGCAATTCTCGGAATGAATTACTATGAATATCGCCACCCAAAAAACCACCAATATCAGTTGTCCACCAAGGGATTCCCGCTATATTCATGCTCAATCCTGCTTGTAATTGATTTTTCAATGACTTGAAATCAGAATGAACATCACCTGACCAAACTACTGTTCCATATTTTTGACTTCCTGCCCAAGCACACCTAACTAAGCTAATTGGATTTTCAACTTTTTCTGCCAATAATCCTTCATAAAAACCTTGTGCATAAAATTTTGGATAAATATTTGAACATTCCATAGCACTTCCAATATGGTATTTAAATTTTTCAAAATCATATAATCCGTATTCAGGTTCAGCCTCATCTAACCAGAATAAATCTATTCCCTTTGATAAATAGTTTTCTTTACATTTTTGCCACACATATTTTCTTGTTTCAGGATTTGTTGTGTCAAAGAAAACTGTATTACCCATCCAGTCCATATTGAATCCGCACCCTTTATCAAAACCAATAAGAAGACCTTTTTCTGCCATTTCTTGATAATTTTCACTTCTTTCATCAATTGTAGGCCAAACAGAAACCATCAACTTGATTCCCATTTCTTTTAATTCGTTTACCATTTGTTCAGGATTCGGCCAATCTTCTTTATCAAACTTAAAATCACCTTGCATTGACCAATGAAAAAAATCAATAACTATAACACTTAATGGCAAATTTCTTTTCTTATATTCTTTTGCAACTTTAATAACTTCATCTTGATTAGAATACCTCAATTTACATTGCCAAAACCCCATCGCATATTCGGGCATAACAGGAGCTCGTCCGGTAACTTCTGAATAATTCTCTTCAATTTCACTTGGAGACCCCGCAGTAACCCAGTAATCAATTTTTTTTGTATTGTTAGCAATCCATGTAGTTCCATTCGATGCAAAAGAAACACTTCCTATAGCTGGATTATTCCATAAAAAACCATAACCTCGGCTTGAAATTACAAAAGGAACTGAAGCTTGTGAATTTCGCTGTGCTAATTCTAGAAAGGTTCCTTTTTTGTTTAAGTGAGAATCTTGATATTGTCCCATTCCGTAAAGGAATTCATCGTCATAAGATGAAAATCTAACTGTTGCCTTGTAATCTAACGATTGATAGTTAGGTTTTAATTCTCGAGCATCTAAATTGGTCGGGATGCAAAATCTATCTATTCTTCTGCGATTCTGCCAAAATTCTTCAAAAAGAAGTTTTTCGCCGTCAAAAAATGAAATCCAGCCTTCAAAATTTACTTTTACTGTTATCCGCCCATTCATTAATGAAGCTATTTGGAATTTCTTTGTGTGTTCTTCTGAATTTGGATAATTTTTATACCAAGGTTCAACAACATCAATTTCTTCTATTCTAATATCAGCTTTTAGTTTTTGATTTTGCTCTAAATATCCATCTAACGCCCAATCATTCCCATCCATGTTTCTTTCTATTGTTGATCGAATTCTTACAGAATTTTTTCCACATGGTTCTATCCAAGTTGCCATAAAATCATCTTGAATAATTAATTTATTATCAATTTTGCTTAATTTCATACCTAAATAATAAAATAGTTAACTTTATTGTCAAACAAAAAAAAAGATAAAATTACTTCATTTTCCATAGTTTTTTACACTCCATATCAGTTATAATATTTGGCACATATAAAGTTTATATCGAGGTATAAAATGTCCATTTTACAAAGTTTCTTATTAGGAATTCTTCAAGGAATAGCCGAATTCTTGCCAATTTCATCGTCTGGGCATTTAGCAGTGGCACAGAATCTTTTGAAACTAGATGATGTTCCTATTCTATTTGACATTTCACTTCACGTTGCAACTTTATTTGCGGTAGTTATTTTTTTCAGAAAAAAAATCGTTTTATTATTTAAATACCTTTTTCGATGGATTGGTCGAAAAGAGCTTTTGAAAAGTGAATCTGATTTGAACAGTGATGTTGACTATTTAACTGGAAATGAAGAATATGCACGAAAAACAATTATCGCAGTCTTATTAACAAATCTAGTAACTGGAATTATAGGCGTTATAACAAGCAAATTTATACAAGATGTTCCAATTAAACTTACATGCGTTGGATTCATTATCACTGCATTATTTTTACTTCTTTCACGCTTTTACGATAAACATCTTGCAAGCAAAGAAAAAGCTAATAAGCCTATTTCAAAAACTCAAGCATTAATTATTGGATTTATGCAAGGAATTGGAACTTTGCCAGGAATTTCAAGAAGTGGCTCAACAATTACAGGAGCTTTGCTTTCTGGAGTAAATAAAGAAAGTGCCTGTGAATATTCATTTATCGTTTCCATTCCTGCAATTCTAGCTGCATTTCTCCTTGAACTGAAAGATTTAGATAAAATAGCCTCTTCTGTTGGAATTCTACCAATTCTTATTGGATGCTTATCTGCATTCTGTGTTGGATATTTATCTCTAAGCTTATTGATGAAACTAATAAAAAAAGGAAATCTGTACTGGTTTGCATTTTATTTAATTCCTGTTGGCTTTTTGGGGATTTTTCTATTACAATAATAATTAAGAGGTTTTGATTTATGACTGTTTTTGGTTGCTATGCAGTTCTTATGGTTGTCGTTACAAATACGTATGCCTTTTTGCTTCGATTCTTTTCATTATACTTTATTTATGATTCACTTGGAGATCTTTTCTCAATTACTTTCTATGTAACATTAGTGCTAATTAATTTTGTACTTGCAGTAATCTTGATTATTGGATACAGATTTCTAAAACCTTTTGACAAAGTAATTGAAAGAATTAAAAAAGGTGGCGAGCCGGCTTCAAAAGAAGAAGTTGAAGTTTGTCTGATGAGTTATAAATATACATACGTATTGACAATTATTACGAACGTTTTGGGATTTTTCATCGGACAATTTCTTGCAATTTTGATTCCAATTTTAAATGGTGCAGTACAATTTTATTTATCAAGAGTTTGTATGGTAATGCTTCAGGCAATGACTTTTGGAATGCTTTCTGTTCTTACAACTGTTTTTATTCTAAACTCACTTTTGACAAAACCTCGAGAACTTTTAAATGTTCAGAATTTTGACGGACTTGATAAACAAAGAGGAATAAGTGTCGGCTTGAGCATTAAATTTGTCGTATTTGAAGGAATAGCGTTTTCACTGATAAATATGTTTTCAATATCATATGGATTTTTCTTTAAACTAAGCAACGGAACAGCCTATTCTCCTGAAATGTTCGCTTCTTTCTTTCAAAAAGGACTTTTCTGTTTGTTTGCTTCGGTACTAATCTGTGCAATTCCTGCCCTTGTACTAATTAATACAATTCACAAACGAATCAAACAGACTTCTGACTTAGTTGAAGGTCTTGCAAAAACTGGTGATATGAAATCAAGAATAAATATCACAATGATTGATGATTTTGGATATTTGAATTCAACAATTAATGATTTAATGACTCAATTTTCATCAATTATCAAAGAAATTAAAAATGGTTCTTCAGATATTACAAATTCTGCTGATACAATTTCAGTTGCAGTAACTGATGCATCCACGGTTCTTCATGAAATCACTCAATCATTTAATCATATAAATAATTCCAGCACACAACAAGAAAAACTAATTCAAAATGCTGATGAGAACATCAAAAATCTGACAGAAGATGTTGAAATAGTAAAAAAACATATTCTTGAACAAGCTTCTTCAATGCAACAAACATCAGCATCTATCACAGAAATGAACGAAAATATTGTATCTGTTGCAAAAATATCACAGCAAGCATCTGAAGTTTCTCTTCAATTATCAAAAACTAGCATTCAAGGAAACGAAGCTGTAGAAAAAGCAATCAGTAGTATGAACGAAATTCAAACTGCATCAACAGAAGTTCAGCAAATGGTTAAGATTATTCAACAATTGGCATCACAAACTAATCTTTTGGCTATGAACGCAGCAATTGAAGCCGCTCATGCAGGTGAATTTGGACGTGGATTCGCTGTCGTTGCAGATGAAGTACGTACATTAGCAAATTCTTCTGCAAAAAGTACTCATAACATTCAAGATCATATCAAAGACATGATTTCCAAAATTGAGGCGGGAGTTACAGCAATTGGAGTTGCAGGAGTTTCATTCACTGAAATTTCAGACAAAATTGCCGAAACAAATGAATTGGTAAACACAATTACAAACGCCATGGAAGAACAAAAAACTGGTGCAGAAGAAACTATGAAATCTACAAATGAAGTTGTTGACGCTATTCAATCTATCAAGGAACTTTCAGAAAAAGAAAGCCAGAATGCGTCAAATGTTCATAATCTTATGGAAACTGTTGTAAAAGCATCACGTTCAACTGTATCTGCTATTTCTGACAGCTTGATATCAGCTGCAGATTTACAAGATTCAATTTCTAAAGTTGATAACGCGGCTAGTTCAAACAAAGATTATGTCGACAACATGGGAAAACTAGTAAATAATTTTATTCTTTAAAAGAAATGAAAAAGATATTCAAAGAAACAACTTCAATTGAAAAGAAGGTAAGAGAGAATCTTTCGCTTCCAGATTTTTTAATGATGGAAAACGCAGCACTTTCACTAAAGGAATTGCTTCTTTCATTAAAGACAGATGCTTCAACTGAGGTTGTTTTTTTATGTGGAAAAGGAAACAATGGCGGAGATGGTTTAGCCGCAGCAAGATTGCTACAGCAATACATGACTGTTTTTGTTTATTGTCCAACAGAACCAACTTCATCAGAAGCCAAAAGAGAATATTTTATTGCGAAACAACTTGAAATAAAGTTTGTTCAAAATGATTTTTTGTACAACCAATCAAATAATTCTAAATTAATCTTTGTTGATTGCATTTTTGGAACTGGATTTCATGGAAATTTACCACCTGATACCGCAAGATTAATCAAACACATCAACTCAATTCATTCAATCAAAATATCATGTGATATTCCTTCTGGAATCGACGAGTCTGGCAATGTGAGTCTTTTCGAAAATAAAGAAATTGCTTTTAATGCTGATTACACAGTTACCATGGGAAGCTTAAAATTAGCTCTTTTTAGTGACAGTGCAAAAAATTTTATTGGAAAAATAATTGTCGCCAATTTAGGAATTTCTCAAGATTATTTTGAAAAACATGAGGAAACAAACTTTTTTTTGATAGAAAAACAAGATTTAATTCTTCCACTTAGAAAATCAAAAACAGTAAATAAAGGCTCATTCGGATATACTACTGTTGTTTCTGGTGAAAAAACCGGTGCATCAATTATTTCTTCAACAGCGGCACTACACTTTGGAACCGGAATAGTATCTTTATTGCCGACAGAAAGCTCAAATATCAATCAGTTTAAAGTCTG
>JAAZCS010000353.1 GCA_012513125.1 Treponema sp.
AAGGTGGATTTGAAGTAAAAATCGGTTCTTCAAGAGCTTTTTGTCCTTATTCACAGATGGGTTTTAGAAAGAAGGAAGAACCAGCTTTTTATGTTGGAAAACATTTGACTTTCATTATTACTGAATATAAAGAAGACGGCCGAAACATTTTAGTTTCTAATAAAGCAATTGGTCAGAGTGAATATAATAACAAACTTGCTTCTTTGGCTTCTGAAATTACAGAAGGTGCCATTGTTGAAGGCGTTGTTGAATCAATTGAAAAATTTGGTGCTTTTGTAAACATTTCTGGATTCCGTGCTTTGTTGCCGATAAGTGAAATTTCTTTTGAAAGAATTGATGATGTTGGAACTGTTTTAAAAGAAGGTGAAAAATTAACACTTAAAGTTCTAAAAACTGATTGGAAAAATGAACGTGTTTCTGTAAGTTTGAAAGCATTAATAAAAAGTCCTTGGGAAACAGTGGAAGAAAAATTCTCTGTTGGCTCAAAAATTGACGGTGAAATAAGTAGAATTGCTGATTTTGGTTTGTTCATCAATCTTGACAAGGGAATTGATGGATTATTGCATATCAGTGAACTTGAAGGTCTTTCTGAAAATTCAAATTTACACAAAATGTATAAAGTTGGTCAGAAGATGAGCGTTATTATTGAAAAAATTGATGTTAAACAAAAAAGAATTTCACTAAAAACTGCTTCTTCTGCAGAACAAGACAAAACTGCAAAAAAATATATTTCTTCTCAAAATGATGACGGAGAAACTTATAACCCTTTTGCAATGTTATTAAAAAAATAAACCCACCAATATGTGAAGTCTTCTACTTATTTTACCGAAAATCAAAATGTAAAAGTGTAATTTTTAATTAAAATTCGCGTTTAATAAGTAGAAAATGTTTAGATTGAATCAATGCAAGACAGTTAATTTCCTCAAAAAAATAAGCTTGAAAAAAGCTAGGTTCATTCTATTAACCCTTACAATTTTTTTAGCAAACTCATTTTTATATGCAGCAAATATCACATGGACTGGCGGTGGTGGTGATGGAGATTGGAACAACGCTGCAAACTGGAGCACGAACACTGTTCCAACTTCTACTGATGTAGCAATAATTGACACTCGTTATACTGCTGTAACAATTAATCTTTCTTCAGATATAACTGTTGGCTCTTTAGCTACGTATGGAGATAACGCTTGCACAATTAATATGGGCTCTAACGATATTGATATCATTGATGATTTGATTGTTGGTAGTACGTGGAATTTAGTAACTCCAAATGCAAATTATTCTGGTAACCTAGTTTTAGAGGCAAGCTCATCTGCAACTATAAATTGTTCACTATTACATCTTACAACATATTCAAATACTCCAGAAAAAATTAATATAGGTGCAAATGTATCTATTAATGCTACAAAGGTAGATTTGGGTGATTCGACAACAGGGCGGGCAAGTGGTGTTGAATTTTCTGGAGATGGAAGTATTACAGCAGGCGAAGTTGCGGTTGTGGGACCAAAAACTGTTGATGATATGATTTCAACAACAGCTGGTTCTACAGTAAATGTTTCTGTTCCAGGACTTACAAATAAAACATGGACTGGAGCAACAAGTTCTGCTTGGACAACAGATTCAAACTGGAGTCCTAATGGAGTTCCAACTTCTACTGATGATGTTTCAATTCCTTCTGGAATAACATATTCACCAATAATCTCTTCAACGGTAAGCATAGATAATCTTGAAATAGCAACTGGAGCCTCTCTAGAAATTAATGGTGGTTCACTCTCTATAACAA